>NZ_CBDKZX010000178.1:0-1879 GCF_965301105.1 Kluyvera sp. | reverse complement strand
TGCAGGGTGCGGGTAAAACCACCAGCGTCGGTAAGCTGGGTAAATTCCTGCGCGAGAAGCACAAGAAGAAAGTCTTGGTGGTTTCTGCCGACGTTTATCGCCCGGCGGCGATCAAACAGCTGGAAACCCTGGCTGAACAGGTTGGCGTGGACTTCTTCCCGTCTGACGTTGGCCAGAAGCCTATCGATATCGTTAACGCGGCGCTGAAAGAAGCGAAGCTGAAATTCTACGACGTGCTGCTGGTGGATACCGCCGGTCGTCTGCACGTTGACGAAGCGATGATGGACGAAATCAAGCAGGTTCACGCGGCCATTAAGCCGGTTGAAACCCTGTTTGTTGTCGACGCGATGACCGGTCAGGATGCGGCAAACACCGCCAAGGCCTTTAACGAAGCGCTGCCGCTGACCGGCGTAGTGCTGACCAAGGTCGACGGCGATGCGCGCGGCGGTGCGGCACTCTCTATTCGTCACATTACCGGCAAACCGATTAAATTCCTCGGCGTCGGCGAGAAAACCGAAGCGCTGGAGCCGTTCCACCCGGACCGTATCGCTTCCCGTATCCTCGGCATGGGCGACGTGCTGTCGCTGATCGAAGATATTGAGAGTAAGGTTGACCGCGCGCAGGCTGAGAAGCTGGCGACCAAGCTGAAGAAGGGCGACGGTTTCGACCTGAACGACTTCCTGGAACAGCTCAAGCAGATGAAAAACATGGGCGGCATGGCGAGCCTGATGGGCAAACTGCCGGGCATGGGCCAGATTCCAGACAACGTTAAATCCCAGATGGATGACAAAGTGCTGGTGCGTATGGAAGCGATCATCAACTCGATGACGCTGAAAGAACGCGCGAAGCCGGAAATCATCAAAGGTTCCCGTAAGCGTCGTATCGCCCAGGGCTGCGGCCTGCAGGTGCAGGACGTGAACCGTCTGCTCAAGCAGTTCGACGACATGCAGCGCATGATGAAAAAGATGAAGTCGAAAGGCGGCATGATGAAAATGATGCGCGGAATGAAGGGTATGATGCCCCCAGGATTCCCCGGCAGATAATACGGATTGCATTTTGCCCAAAAATGAGTAAAATTTTCGGGCTTTTAATATGACACCGGGCCCCTTCCCTCGATGGGGCCCGGTTGTTCTATTCACACAAGAGGATGTTATGGTAACTATTCGTTTAGCACGTCACGGCGCTAAAAAGCGTCCGTTCTACCAGGTTGTTGTTACTGACAGCCGTAACGCACGTAACGGTCGCTTCATCGAGCGCGTTGGTTTCTTCAACCCGATCGCTTCTGGCGCGGAAGAAGGCACCCGTCTGGATCTGGACCGTATCGCACACTGGGTTGGCCAGGGCGCAACTATCTCTGATCGCGTATCTGCGCTGATCAAAGAAGCTAAAAAAGCAGCTTAATCTGTCACGGTGGTCATGATGAGCAAGCAACACACCGCACAAGCACCTGTTGATCCGATCGTATTGGGGAAAATGGGTTCTTCCTACGGTATCCGTGGTTGGCTCAGAGTGTTTTCCTCCACCGAAGACGCCGAAAGCATTTTTGACTATCAGCCCTGGTTAATCCAGAAGGCGGGTCAGTGGCAGACCGTTGAGCTGGAAAGCTGGCGCTACCACAATCAGGATATCGTTATTAAGCTGAAAGGCGTTGACGATCGCGATGCCGCGAATCTGCTGACGAACTGCGAAATTATCGTGGATTCCTCGCAGCTGCCGGCGCTGGAAGATGGAAGCTATTACTGGAAAGACCTGATGGGCTGCCAGGTAGTGACCACGGAAGGCTACGGTCTCGGTAAAGTCATCGATATGATGGAAACCGGGTCGAATGACGTTCTCGTCATTAAGGCAAACCTGAAAGATGCATTTGGCATCAAGGAGC
>NZ_CBDKZX010000177.1:0-2092 GCF_965301105.1 Kluyvera sp. | reverse complement strand
CCTGGTCAATCAGCTGGAAGTCGAAGCCGGTCGCGGTACCCAGTTCTACGATAGCCGGCAGGTTAAAGGCGAACACCATCGCGTCTTTAATCTGCGAGAAGTAGCCCATCGCACGACCGGTAATCGCTTCAACCTTGTTCTCTGCGCCCGGACGTTCACTCCAGTCTTTCAGCGACACGAACGCGATACCGGTGTTCTGGCCACGTCCCGCGAAGCCGAAGCCGTTTACGGCGAAGACGGATTCAACGTTGTTTTTCTCTTTGGTGAGATAGTAATCGGTCATCTCATCCAGCACTTTCTGCGTACGTTCCTGGGTCGCACCGGCAGGCAGCTGCGCCATGCTGAGGAATACGCCCTGGTCTTCGTCCGGCAGGAACGAACTTGGCAGACGTACAAACAGGAACGCCATGCCGACAACGATGATCAGATACAGCAGCAGGTAACGACCGGTGCTGCGCAGAATGTTGCCTACGCTATCGGTGTAGTGGTGCGTGCTCTTCTCGAACATCCGGTTAAACCAGCCGAAGAAACCGGTGGTTGTGCCGTGGCTGCCTTTCTGAATAGGTTTCAGCATAGTGGCACACAGCGCCGGCGTCAGAATCAACGCCACCAGTACCGACAGCGCCATCGCAGAAACGATAGTGATGGAGAACTGACGATAGATAGCACCGGTAGAACCGCCGAAGAAGGCCATCGGGATAAATACCGCGGACAGCACCATCGCGATACCGACCAGTGCGCCCTGAATCTGGCCCATGGACTTACGCGTCGCTTCTTTAGGCGGCAGGCCCTCTTCGGCCATCACACGCTCAACGTTCTCGACCACCACGATGGCGTCATCCACCAATAGCCCGATGGCGAGCACCATCCCGAACATCGTCAGGGTGTTTATCGAGAAGCCGAACGCGGCAAGCACCGCAAAGGTCCCGAGCAGGACGACCGGTACGGCGATGGTTGGGATCAACGTCGCGCGGAAGTTCTGCAGGAACAGATACATTACCAGGAACACCAGGATGATCGCTTCGACCAGCGTTTTCACTACTTCATGAATCGAGATCTTAACGAACGGGGTGGTGTCGTACGGGTAAACGATTTTCAGGCCTGACGGGAAGAACGGCTCCATTTTCACCAGTTCAGCGCGAATGGCATTCGCGGTGTCCAGGGCGTTAGCGCCGGTCGCCAGTTTAATCCCCAGACCGGAAGCCGGCTGTCCGTTAAACTTCGCTACCACGTCATAGCTTTCACCGCCGAGCTCAATTTTCGCGACGTCGCGCAGGCGAACCTGTGAACCGTCCTGATTGACCTTCAGCAGAATGTTGCCAAACTCTTCGGTATTCGTCAGTCGGGTCTGCGCCACGATAGAGGCGTTCAGCTGCTGGCCAGGTACAGGCGGCGTACCACCTAACTGACCTGCCGCAACCTGGGCGTTCTGCGCTTTCAGAGCGCTGATGACATCAACCGGCGTTAACTGGAAGTTGTTCAGCTTGTTCGGGTCCATCCAGATACGCATCGCATACTGAGAACCGAACAGCTGAACGTCGCCCACGCCGCTGGTACGGCTGATGGCGTCTTTCATGTTCGCTGCCACGTAGTCAGAAATATCGTCCTGGTTCATGGTGCCGTTGGTGTTGATAACACCGACGACCATCAGGAAGCTGCTGGACGCTTTCTCAACGCTGATACCCTGCTGCTGAACTTCCTGCGGCAGAAGCGGCGTTGCCAGTGCGAGCTTGTTCTGTACCTGAACCTGAGCGATGTCCGGATCGGTACCGGATTCGAAGGTCAGCGTGATGGTTGCGGTACCGGTGGAGTCGCCGTTGGAGGACATGTACATCAGGTGATCGATACCGTTCATATTCTGTTCGATAACCTGAGTAACCGTGTTCTGCACCGTTTCGGCGTCAGCACCGGGGTACATGGCTGTGATCGAAATTGCAGGCGGCGCAATCGTCGGATATTGCGCAACCGGCAATTTGAGGATCGATAGCCCCCCAGCCAGCATGATAATAATGGCGATCACCCACGCAAATATGGGGCGATCGATAAAGAAATTAGGCATGTCTTAACGGCTCCTGTTTAAGTTAAGACTTGG
>NZ_CBDKZX010000176.1:0-2325 GCF_965301105.1 Kluyvera sp. | reverse complement strand
GCAACCTGCGCCCGGCGAAGCTGTATCAGGGGCTGGAAGAGTTCTGCCCGCTGCGTGCCGACATCGCCGCTAACGGCTTCGACATCCTGTGCGTGCGCGAACTGACCGGCGGCATTTACTTCGGCCAGCCGAAGGGTCGCGAAGGCAGTGGTCAGCACGAGAAGGCATTTGATACCGAGGTGTATCACCGCTTTGAGATCGAACGTATCGCTCGCATCGCCTTTGAATCCGCGCGCAAACGTCGTCACAAAGTGACCTCGATTGATAAATCTAACGTACTGCAGTCTTCCATTCTGTGGCGTGAAATCGTCAGCGAAATCGGTAAAGAGTATGCGGACGTTGAGCTGGCGCACATGTACATCGACAACGCCACCATGCAGTTGATTAAAGACCCGTCGCAGTTTGACGTCGTGCTGTGTTCTAACCTGTTCGGCGACATCCTCTCCGATGAGTGTGCGATGATCACCGGCTCCATGGGCATGCTGCCGTCCGCCAGCCTGAACGAAGAAGGCTTTGGCCTGTATGAACCTGCGGGCGGCTCCGCGCCGGATATCGCCGGCAAGAACATCGCCAACCCGGTGGCGCAGATCCTGTCGCTGGCGCTGCTGCTGCGCTACAGCCTGGACGCCAACGACGCGGCCACCGCCATCGAAAGCGCCATCAACCGCGCGCTGGAAGAAGGCGTACGTACCAGTGATTTAGCCCGCGGCGGCGCGGCGGTCAGCACCGATGAAATGGGCGATATCATTGCCCGCTATGTTGCCGAAGGGGTGTAACCATGGCGAAGACCTTATACGAGAAGTTGTTTGATGCCCACGTGGTCTATGAAGCGCCGAACGAAACGCCGCTGCTGTATATCGACCGCCATCTGGTGCACGAAGTGACCTCGCCGCAGGCGTTTGACGGCCTGCGTGCGCACAACCGCCCGGTGCGTCAGCCGGGCAAAACTTTCGCCACCATGGATCACAACGTCTCCACGCAGACCAAAGACATCAACGCCTCCGGCGAGATGGCGCGTATCCAGATGCAGGAACTGATTAAGAACTGCAACGAGTTCGGCGTCGAGCTGTATGACCTGAACCATCCGTACCAGGGCATCGTGCACGTAATGGGGCCGGAACAGGGCGTTACCCTGCCGGGTATGACCATTGTCTGCGGCGACTCCCACACTGCCACCCACGGCGCGTTTGGCGCGCTGGCGTTCGGGATCGGGACTTCAGAGGTTGAGCACGTGCTGGCAACGCAGACCCTGAAACAGGGCCGCGCCAAAACCATGAAGATTGAAGTAAAAGGCAAAGCCGCGCCGGGCATCACCGCCAAAGACATCGTGCTGGCGATTATCGGTAAAACCGGCAGCGCTGGCGGCACCGGGCACGTGGTGGAGTTCTGCGGTGAAGCGATTCGCGACCTGACCATGGAAGGCCGCATGACCCTGTGCAACATGGCGATTGAGCTGGGCGCGAAAGCGGGCCTGGTCGCGCCGGACCAGACCACCTTCAACTATGTCGAAGGCCGTCTGCACGCGCCGAAAGGCAAAGATTTTGACGATGCCGTCGCCTACTGGAAAACCCTGCAAACGGATGAAGGCGCCACTTTCGACAGCGTCGTCACCCTGCAAGCGGAAGAGATTGCCCCGCAGGTCACCTGGGGGACTAACCCGGGCCAGGTTATCTCCGTGAATGACAACATTCCGGATCCGGCCTCATTCAACGATCCGGTCGAGCGCGCCAGCGCCGAGAAAGCATTGGCTTACATGGGCCTGAAGCCGGGGATCCCGCTGACCGACGTGGCGATCGATAAAGTCTTTATCGGATCCTGTACCAACTCACGCATTGAAGATCTGCGCGCGGCGGCGGAAATCGCCAAAGGCCGTAAAGTGGCGCCGGGCGTGCAGGCGCTGGTGGTGCCGGGTTCCGGCCCGGTGAAAGCGCAGGCGGAAGCGGAAGGTCTGGATAAGATCTTTATCGAAGCCGGTTTTGAATGGCGTCTGCCGGGCTGCTCAATGTGCCTGGCGATGAACAATGATCGCCTGAATCCCGGCGAGCGCTGCGCCTCTACCAGCAACCGTAACTTTGAAGGCCGTCAGGGCCGCGGCGGTCGTACGCACCTGGTAAGCCCGGCGATGGCGGCGGCAGCCGCGGTAACCGGCCATTTCGCCGACATTCGTAGCATGAAATAAGGAAACCATCATGGCAGAGAAATTTACCCAACATACGGGACTGGTGGTGCCGCTGGATGCCGCGAACGTCGATACCGATGCCATCATCCCGAAGCAGTTTTTGCAGAAAGTGACCCGCACCGGCTTTGGCGCGCACCTGTTTAACG
>NZ_CBDKZX010000175.1:0-2395 GCF_965301105.1 Kluyvera sp. | reverse complement strand
GCGTTTATGCAGTAATCTCTCCCGCTGGTCACCGCACGGTGGCCAGCCTCTTCTTTCCGCCTACAGCGTATCGCCGTAATAGATCTGGTAACCGAGGTTGACGCTGCCCGGCGCATCTTTCCCGTTCAAGCGCTTAATCAAAATATCCGCCGCCGTTTTACCAATCTCAAAGCGCGGCGTAAGCACGCTGGCAATTTTTTGCAGCCGCGCGCGGCCAATTTCCAGCCCGTGGAAGCCAGCAATCGCCATTTTTCCCGGCACGTCGAACTGCTGCGCCTGACACTCCAGTAGCACGCCGACGGCAAGGTCATCGTTGGTACAGAAAATCGCGTCAATATCCGCTTTTTCCGCCATCGCCTGCTGGAACATCTTGCGGCCCAGCGCCACCGACGAAATCGTTTTTGGCGCCAGGTGATAAGCTTCCAGCCCCTGTGCCGCCAGCGCCTTCTCGGTACCACGGTAACGGCTAAGGTCGCGGGGGTCATCCATCGAACCAAAGAACGCAATGTTGCGTTTACCGCTGTCAATAAAGGCCTGCGTCATTTCGTACGCCGCTTTTTCGTTATCAAAGCCAACCTGAATATCGAGATACTGTCCGCTTATATCCATCAACTCCGCGACCGGAACGCCGCTGGCGCGCACGTACTGCACCATCCGTTCGGTATGCAGTTTTCCAGTGAGGATCAGGCCGTCAATATTGTAGGAGAGCAGGTTCAGCACCTCACGTTCCTCGCGCTCGGCGTCATATTCGTAGTTGGCGATCAGCGTCTGGTACTGGCAGGCCGAGGTGACGGATTCAATCCCCGCCAGCACATCGGCAAAGATCTGGTTGCGAAACGAGGGGATCAGTACGCCAATGGTTTTACTGCGGGCGTTGAGCAGAATTTCCGGGGCGCGGTTGGGAATGTAGTTGTTCTCTTCCATGACTTTCGAAATCAATTCGCGGCTGCGTTGCGACACCTGATTCGGGTCGCGCAGATAACGGCTGACCGTCATCTTATTCAGCCCGGCCAGCGCGGCAATATCCTGTAATGTCATCCGATTGTTTTTCATGAGGTTCTCTACGACCAACAGCCCATTATGCTCGCAGAGAACCTTATCACAGCCGGTTAGTGACTGCACTCCTCGCTCAACCTTAACGCGTGGCCATCTCAGCCGCCGGCGAGGTAGTTTCATTTTGCGCGCGAACGCAGTACATCAGCACCACCGACGCCAGCAGGGCGATTGCCATAAAGGTGTAGGAGACACCCGGCCCGCCGGTCACGCCGTTGAGGTACCCCACCAGCCACGCGCCGAGGAATGCTCCCAGCGCGCCGAAGCTGTTGATCATCCCCATCGACACGCCGGAGACGTTGCGCGGCAGCAGTTCGGGGATCAGCGCAAAGAACGGCCCGTAAGGCGCATACATACAGGCGGCGGCCACGACCAGCAGCGCGTAGGAGAGCCAGAAAGACTGGTTGCCCAGCATCCACGAGGCGAAGAACGCGATGGCGGCAATCAACAGCAGCGGCCAGATAAACAGTTTACGGTTCTGAAACTTATCGGACAGCCAGGAGACGGTCAGCATCAGGCAGATTGCCGCCAGATACGGCACCGCCGCCAGCCAGCCCACTGCCACAATGTCCATCTGCGCCGCGTTTTTCAGAATCGACGGCATCCACATCATGAAGCCATACACGCCGATGCTCCACAGCGCATGCACCGCGCAAAGCATGATCACGCTGCGCGAGCGCATTGCTTCACCGTAGTTACGCATCGGCTTAATGTCGCGCTGCTCGCGATCCATCGCCTGCTGTAACGCCTCTTTTTCCTGCGCGCTTAACCAACCCGCATCCGCCGGTTTATCACGCACCAGAATCACCCAGCAGAACGCCCAAATCACCGCCGGAATGCCTTCGAAAATAAACATTTCACGCCAGCCCCAGGCTTCAATCAGGTAGCCGGAGACAATCGACATCCACAGCACCGTAACGGGGTTACCGAGAATCAAAAAGGTATTGGCGCGCGAACGTTCGGTTTTGGTAAACCAGTTGCTGATATAAATCAGCATCGCGGGCATCACCGCCGCCTCGACGATTCCAAGAATAAAGCGGATCGCCATCAGCGTGGGTATGTTACTCACAAAGCCGGTCGCCGCAGCGCAGAGCCCCCAAAGGATCAAACTGCAAAAGATCATTTTGCGCACGCTATGCTTAACGGCATACATCGCGCCCGGTACCTGGAAGAAGAAATAGCCCAGGAAGAACAGCGCGCCAATTAACGATGCGGTTCCCTGAGTAATTCCTAAATCATGTTCTATACCGGCGGCAGCGGCAAAGCCGTAATTGGCGCGGTCGAGATAAGCTAAGCTGTAGGTAATAAAAATAATCGGCATTAAATACCACCAGCGACGCGC
>NZ_CBDKZX010000174.1:0-2431 GCF_965301105.1 Kluyvera sp. | reverse complement strand
TCGCGGGGGTAACATGACATGCTCGAATGACAGAAAAATAACTTTTTTATTACAAAAAAAAGATAGTAAGGCGACAAAGGGATGGCAAGGAGGTGACGGTGGTAAGGAAGGAAAGTGGGAGCTGTGGCACGGATAGAGAAACGCCGGATGGCGATGCGAACGCATCTTATCCGGCCTACGAGTAACGGTAGGCCGGATAAGGCGTTTACGCCGCCATCCGGCATTGTTGCTGTGAATTAGCCGCCGAGGTACGCGCTACGCACCGCTTCGTTCGCTAATAGCGCATCACCGGTATCGGATAGCACCACGTGGCCGTTTTCCAGCACATAACCGCGGTCGGCGAGCTTCAGCGCCTGGTTGGCGTTCTGCTCGACGAGGAAGATGGTCATACCCTGCTCGCGCAGCTGTTCGATGGTGTCGAAGATCTGCTGGATGATGATCGGCGCCAGCCCCAGAGAAGGTTCATCCAGCAGCAACAGGCGCGGCTGGCTCATCAACGCGCGGCCAATCGCCAGCATCTGCTGTTCGCCGCCGGACATGGTGCCCGCACGCTGGATTCGACGTTCATGCAGACGCGGGAACAGTTCGTAAACCCACTTGATGCGCTCCTGGAACTGATCGCGCTCGGCAAAGAAGCCCCCCATCGCCAGGTTCTCTTCCACCGTCATGCGCGAAAACACGCGGCGCCCTTCCGGCACGATCGCGACCGCTTCACGCATGATTTTCGCCGTCTGCCAGTCGGTAATGTCTTTATCATCAAAGACAATCCGCCCGCTGGTCGCGCGCGGGTCGCCGCACAGCGTGCCGAGCAGCGTGGTTTTACCCGCGCCGTTCGCCCCGATGAGCGTCACGATTTCACCCTGATTAATGTGCAGACTGACCTCGTGCAGCGCCTGAATTTTGCCGTAGTGGGCGCTGACTTTGTCGAACGATAACATCACTTTATCCATATTATGCCTCACCCAGATACGCGCGGATAACATCCGGGTTGTTGCGGATCTCTTCCGGCGTGCCGTTAGCCAACGGCGTGCCCTGGTTCACCACGTAGATACGGTCGGAAATGCCCATCACCAGCTTCATATCGTGCTCAATCAGCAGAATGGTGGTGTTGTGATGATTACGCAGTTCGGCAATCAGCTCATCCAGCTCTTTGGTCTCTTTCGGGTTGAGGCCAGCGGCCGGTTCGTCGAGCATCAGGATTTCCGGCTGGGTCACCATACAGCGGGCAATCTCCAGACGACGCTGGTCGCCGTAGGCCAGGTTACTGGCCTGACGGTTGGCGTGCTCCAGCAGGCCGATACGCTCAAGCCAGGTGGCGGCGCGGTCCAGCGCTTCGCTTTGCGCGCGCTTGAACGACGGGGTTTTGAGCAGGCCGGAGAAGACGCCGGTTTTGAGCTGCTGATGTTGCGCCACCAGCAGGTTTTCAATCACCGTCATTTCGCGGAACAGACGCACGTGCTGGAAGGTGCGCACCACGCCCATGCGGGCGATTTGCTGGCCTGGCAGCCCTTCCAGGTGCTGGTCGCGCAGCATAATGGTGCCGCCGGTTGGCTTGTAGAAGCCGGTCAGGCAGTTAAAGACCGTGGTTTTCCCCGCACCATTCGGGCCAATCAGGGAGACGATTTCCTGAGGATGCAGCTCCAACGCCACGTTGTTGACCGCCAGCAGGCCGCCAAAACGCATCATCAGGCCGTTAACGGATAATAATGGCTGACTCATGCCTGCTCTCCTTCTTTCGCTTGCCCGTTTTTCAGTTTCAGCTGTGGACGGGTCATCGGCAGAAGGCCCTGCGGACGCCAGATCATCATCAGTACCATCAGGCCGCCGAGCATCAACATGCTGTATTCGTTAAAGTCACGCATCAGCTCGCGCGACACAACCAATAGAATCGCGGCGAGGATAACGGCAAACTGCGAGCCCATGCCGCCCAGCACCACAATTGCCAGCACGAAGGCCGACTCGGCAAAGGTGAAGGATTCCGGGCTGACAAAGCCCTGACGCGCGGCGAACAGCGTGCCGGCAAAACCGGCAAACGCGGCGCTGATGGTAAAGGCGGTCAGCTTGATGCGGGTTGGGCTTAAGCCCAGCGAGCGACAGGCAATTTCATCTTCACGCAGCGCTTCCCAGGCGCGGCCCAGCGGCATGCGCAGCAGGCGGTTAATCACGAACAGGCTCAGCACCACCAGCAGCAGCGCCACCAGGTAGAGGAAGATGACGCGATCGGACGGGTCGTACTTGACGTTAAAGAAGTTGCTGAAGGTGTCCCAGCCGCCTTCGCGCGCGCTGCGGCTGAACTCCAGGCCAAAGAAGGTCGGTTTTGGAATCTGGCTGATGCCGTTCGGGCCGCCGGTGATTTCGGTGTTGTTGAGCAGCAGGATACGGACGATTTCGCCGAAGCCTAAGGTCACAATCGCCAGATAGTCACCGCGCA
>NZ_CBDKZX010000173.1:0-2544 GCF_965301105.1 Kluyvera sp. | reverse complement strand
CGCAGCGGGCAGAACTCTTCCAGCCCCTGATACAGCTTCGCCGGGCGCAGGTTGCTGAACAGTTTGAAGTGCTTACGCAGCGGCAGCAGCGCACCGCGCTCCGGCTGCTGGTTCGGCGGCAGGTTTTCCCATTTCGGACCACCCACGGAACCAAACAGAATGGCGTCGGCCTGGTCGCAGCCGTCCACCGTTGCCTGCGGCAGTGGTTCGCCATGGCGGTCAATGGCGATGCCGCCGACGTCGTAGTGGCTGGTGGTAATGCGCATGTCAAAACGTTGACGTACGGCTTCCAGGACTTTCAATGCCTGTGCCATCACTTCCGGGCCAATTCCGTCACCTGGTAACACAGCAATATGATAATTCTTCGACATCACACGGTTTCCTTGTTGTTTTCTTTATTCTTGATCTTGCGTTGCAATTCTTTTTCAACTTCGGCGGCACGCCAGATATTGTTCAGTACGTGCACCATCGCTTTGGCGGAGGATTCGACGATATCCGTCGCCAGGCCCACGCCGTGGAAGCGGCGACCGTTGTAGTTCACCACGATATCCACCTGGCCCAGCGCGTCTTTACCCTGGCCTTTGGCGTTCAGATCGTATTTGACCAGCTCGACGTCGTAGCCGGTGATACGGTTAATCGCCTGGTAAATGGCGTCAACCGGACCGTTACCGTTCGCCGCTTCGGCTTTAGTCTCTTCACCACAGGCCAGCTTAACCGATGCAGTGGCGATATCGCTGGAGCCGGACTGCACGCTGAAGTAGTCCAGGCGGAAATGTTCTGGCTCTTCCTGCTGCTTGTTGATGAACGCCAGCGCTTCCAGGTCGTAATCGAAGACCTGGCCTTTTTTGTCCGCCAGCTTCAGGAACGCGTCGTACAGATGGTCCATGTTGTAATCGGTATCTTTGTAACCCATCTCTTCCATGCGGTGCTTCACGGCAGCGCGGCCAGAGCGGGAGGTCAGGTTCAGCTGTACCTGGTTCAGACCGATGGATTCCGGGGTCATGATTTCGTAGTTTTCGCGGTTCTTCAGCACGCCGTCCTGGTGGATACCAGAGGAGTGGGCGAAGGCGCCGGTGCCGACGATGGCTTTGTTGGCCGGAATCGGCATATTGCAGATCTGGCTGACGGTCTGGCTGGTGCGCCAGATTTCGTTGTGGTTGATGCGGGTGTGCACATTCATGATGTCTTTGCGCACTTTGATCGCCATGATGACTTCTTCCAGCGAACAGTTGCCCGCGCGCTCGCCGATGCCGTTCATTGCGCCCTCAACCTGACGAGCACCGGCATGGACCGCGGCCAGAGAGTTACCTACCGCCATGCCCAGGTCGTCGTGGGTGTGAACGGAGATAATCGCTTTATCGATGTTTGGTACGCGTTCGTACAGGCCGGTAATAATGTTGGAGAATTCAAATGGCAGGGTGTAGCCGACGGTGTCTGGAATGTTGATCGTAGTGGCACCGGCATTAATCGCCGCTTCGACGACGCGCGCCAGTTGGTCAATTGGAGTACGGCCAGCATCTTCACAGGAAAACTCAACGTCGTCGGTGTAGTTACGCGCCCGTTTCACCATGTAGACCGCGCGCTCGATGACTTCGTCCAGGGTGCTGCGCAGCTTGGTGGCGATGTGCATCGGTGAGGTGGCGATAAAAGTATGAATACGGAATGCTTCAGCGACTTTTAATGACTCGGCGGCAACATCAATATCCGCCTCTACGCAGCGGGCCAGCGCGCAGACGCGGCTATTTTTAATGTTGCGGGCGATGGTCTGGACGGATTCGAAATCGCCCGGAGAAGAGACCGGAAACCCGACTTCCATCACGTCAACGCCCATGCGCTCGAGGGCAAAAGCAATTTGCAGCTTCTCTTTCACGCTCAGGCTTGCCTGTAATGCCTGTTCACCATCACGTAAGGTCGTATCAAAAATAATGACTTGCTGGCTCATGGTTTAGGTCCTTGGTTAACTTGGGCGCCTTGCTACGAGCATAAAAAAACCCGCGCAGCGGCGCGGGTTTATAGTTTTACTGATGATGACTAACGCTGAACGTCGCACACCAGCCTACCGCGCACAGAAGAGGCGTTTAGTAGTAGTAGGCCGTTGAAACGAGTGGTGCGGAACATGTCATCATTCTCCAGATGAATTCGATATGCTTTTAGTGGTACTGGATATGCTTTCTGATGTCAACCCTGAATCGTGAAAAGAGGGGACGCCGGGGAAGAATTTCAGCGAGTGGAATTAGCTAATTGTGCTGATGGATGTCTCACTTTATAGTGAATGATTCGTTATGGTTATTCATGATTTTAATATTTTGTCGCATTTGCATACCAATATTCGCAACCGCTCATGGCTCTGTTACTTCTCTGTGCGGGTTCTATCATTATGATAATATTGAATTTAAATTTGTGTATACGTATATCTGTGAAGGTAAAGCAGCTTATGCTGATACATAATTGTTAATTCTGATAGTAGAAAAAATAAAACAATTTAATAAAGCCTCATTTTTTACAGTCCTTTTCTGTCTGTTGTGTATTCGCTGTATCTATTGG
>NZ_CBDKZX010000172.1:0-2745 GCF_965301105.1 Kluyvera sp. | reverse complement strand
TTGATGGTGGTAACACCTTCTTCCAGGACACCATTCGTCGTAACCGTGAGCTGTCAGCTGAAGGCTTTAACTTCATCGGTACCGGTGTGTCCGGTGGTGAAGAGGGCGCGCTGAAAGGCCCATCCATCATGCCTGGCGGCCAGAAAGAAGCGTATGAGTTGGTTGCGCCTATCCTGACTAAAATTGCCGCTGTGGCGGAAGACGGCGAGCCTTGCGTAACCTACATCGGTGCTGACGGTGCGGGTCATTACGTGAAAATGGTCCACAACGGTATCGAATACGGCGACATGCAGCTGATTGCTGAAGCCTATTCTCTGCTGAAAGGCGGTCTGAACCTGTCTAACGAAGAGCTGGCAACCACCTTCACCGAGTGGAATGAAGGCGAGCTGAGCAGCTACCTGATCGACATCACCAAAGACATCTTCACTAAAAAAGATGAAGACGGTAAATACCTGGTTGATGTGATCCTCGACGAAGCGGCGAACAAAGGCACCGGTAAATGGACTAGCCAGAGCTCTCTGGACTTGGGCGAACCGCTGTCGCTGATCACTGAATCCGTTTTCGCGCGCTACATCTCCTCCCTGAAAGACCAGCGCGTGGCGGCATCTAAAGTGCTGACTGGCCCGCAGGCTAAACTGGCTGGCGATAAAGCAGAGTTCGTTGAGAAAGTGCGTCGTGCACTGTACCTGGGTAAAATCGTCTCCTACGCGCAGGGCTTCTCTCAGCTGCGAGCCGCGTCTGACGAGTACAACTGGGATCTGAACTACGGCGAAATCGCGAAGATCTTCCGCGCGGGCTGCATCATTCGTGCACAGTTCCTGCAGAAAATCACCGACGCCTACGCTGAAAACGCGAGCATCGCCAACCTGCTGCTGGCGCCGTACTTCAAAAATATCGCTGATGAATACCAGCAGGCGCTGCGTGACGTCGTGGCCTATGCTGTGCAGAACGGTATTCCGGTACCGACCTTCTCTGCCGCGGTGGCTTACTACGACAGCTACCGCGCTGCGGTGCTGCCAGCGAACCTGATTCAGGCTCAGCGTGACTACTTCGGTGCGCATACCTATAAACGCACTGACAAAGAAGGTGTGTTCCACACCGAATGGCTGGATTAATCTGAATTAGTTCATCCGTAAAGCCAGGCCCGGAGCGCATCTCCGGGCTTTTTTATTGTCTGAAAACAGCATTCAGTCAGGTCTGATAGGCGGCGACACGGTAATTCGCGATATACTGGCGGCAAGCCGATCCGACAACGTTGGGTCCCACGGTGGTGATGCATTCACCCTCAAATGTTTAACCGGAAGAAGTTACAGAGCGAATGAAGATAACTATTTCAGGAACAGGTTACGTCGGCCTGTCGAACGGCATTCTGATCGCCCAGCACCACGAAGTGGTGGCCCTGGATATCGTTCAGGCCAAGGTCGACATGCTGAATCAGAAACAGTCGCCGATCGTCGACAAAGAGATCGAAGAGTATCTGGCGACCAAACCGCTGAATTTCCGTGCGACCACTGATAAGCGCGATGCTTATCGCGATGCAGACTATGTGATCATCGCCACCCCGACCGATTACGATCCCAAAACGAACTATTTCAATACGTCCAGCGTTGAGTCTGTTATCCGTGACGTCGTTGAAATCAACCCCAATGCGGTGATGGTTATCAAATCTACCATTCCGGTAGGCTTTACCAATTCGATTAAAGAAAAACTGGGTATCGACAATATTTTCTTCTCACCGGAATTCCTGCGTGAAGGCCGTGCGCTGTACGATAACCTGCATCCGTCGCGTATCGTTATCGGCGAACGTTCTGAGCGCGCCGAGCGTTTTGCCGCGCTGCTGCAGGAAGGGGCAGTGAAGAAGGATATCCCGACGCTGTTCACCGACTCGACCGAAGCCGAAGCTATCAAGCTATTCGCGAACACCTACCTCGCGATGCGCGTGGCTTATTTCAACGAACTGGATAGCTATGCGGAAAGCCTGGGCCTGAACTCCCGCCAGATTATTGAAGGTGTGTGCCTGGACCCGCGCATCGGTAATCACTATAACAATCCATCTTTTGGTTATGGTGGATATTGCCTCCCGAAAGATACTAAACAACTGCTGGCAAATTATGCGTCTGTGCCAAATAACATCGTCGGTGCGATTGTTGACGCTAACCGTACCCGCAAGGATTTTATTGCCGATTCCATCCTGGCCCGCAAGCCGAAAGTGGTTGGGGTATATCGCCTCGTCATGAAGTCAGGATCCGACAATTTCCGCGCATCTTCGATTCAAGGGATTATGAAACGAATCAAAGCGAAAGGCATTCCAGTGATTGTGTATGAACCTGCGATGAAAGAAGATGAATTCTTTAATTCCCGCGTCGTACGCGATTTGGATGCATTTAAGCAAGAAGCGGATGTCATCATTTCTAACCGGATGGCGGAAGAATTGGCTGATGTGAAAGAGAAGGTGTATACCCGCGATCTGTTTGGTAATGATTGACAGGTTCGTGCAGCAATAATAAAGCCCGGTGTTATCGCCGGGCTTAAATTTATCCGTTACTTATGCCGTTCCCGCAAATTCTCAATCACCGCCGTCAAATCCAGCTCCTGATCCTGCAATAGCACCAGCAGGTGATACATCAAATCCGACGCCTCATTCTTCAGCTCAAACTTATCGTGCACCGTGGCGGCCAGCGCGGTTTCCACGCCTTCTTCGCCCACTTTCTGCGCGATACGCTTGGTGCCGCTGGCGTACAGCTT
>NZ_CBDKZX010000171.1:0-2772 GCF_965301105.1 Kluyvera sp. | reverse complement strand
AGGCTCCAAACAGGAGAGACCCGATGAGTAAATTCCTGGACCGGTTTCGCTACTTTAAACAAAAGGGTGAAACATTTGCCGATGGGCACGGACAGATTCTAGATACCAACCGGGATTGGGAAGATGGATACCGAAGCCGCTGGCAGCATGACAAAGTTGTGCGCTCCACGCACGGCGTAAACTGCACCGGTTCCTGCAGCTGGAAAATCTACGTTAAAAACGGTCTGGTCACCTGGGAAACCCAGCAGACCGATTACCCGCGCACCCGTCCGGACCTGCCAAACCATGAACCTCGCGGCTGTCCGCGTGGGGCGAGCTATTCCTGGTACCTTTATAGCGCCAACCGTCTGAAATACCCGCTGATGCGTAAACGCCTGATGAAAATGTGGCGTGATGCAAAGAAACTACACAGCGATCCGGTTGATGCCTGGGCATCCATTATTGAAGATGCCGACAAAGCAAAAAGCTTCAAGCAAGCGCGTGGCCGCGGTGGCTTCGTACGCTCCTCCTGGCAGGAAGTGAACGAGCTGATTGCCGCCTCCAACGTTTACACCGTCAAAACCTACGGCCCGGACCGTGTGGCAGGCTTCTCGCCGATCCCGGCGATGTCGATGGTTTCCTATGCTTCCGGTGCCCGCTATCTCTCCCTGATCGGCGGCACCTGCCTGAGCTTCTACGACTGGTACTGTGACTTGCCGCCAGCGTCTCCGCAGACCTGGGGCGAACAGACCGACGTACCGGAATCCGCCGACTGGTACAACTCCAGCTACATTCTCGCCTGGGGTTCCAACGTTCCGCAAACGCGTACCCCGGACGCGCACTTCTTCACTGAAGTTCGCTATAAAGGCACCAAAACCGTCGCTATTACCCCGGACTACGCTGAAATCGCCAAGCTGTGTGACCTGTGGCTGGCACCGAAGCAGGGGACCGATGCGGCGATGGCGCTGGCGATGGGCCACGTGATGCTGCGTGAATTCCACCTCGACAAACCGAGCCAGTACTTCACCGATTACGTTCGCCGCTACACCGACATGCCAATGCTGGTGATGCTGGAAGAGCGTGATGGCTTCTACGCCGCGGGCCGTATGCTGCGTGCAGCGGATCTGGTGGATGGTCTGGGTCAGGAAGAGCATCCGGAATGGAAAACCGTCGCCTTTGATGAAAAAGGTGAAATGATCGCGCCAAACGGTTCAATCGGTTACCGCTGGGGCGATAAAGGTAAGTGGAACCTCGAACAGCGCGACGGTAAAACTGGCGAAGAGGTTGAACTGCGCCTCAGCCTGTTGGGCAGCCATGACGACGTGGCCCAGGTTGGCTTCCCGTACTTTGGCGGTGACGGCACCGAACACTTCGCCAGCGTTGAGCTGGAAAACATCCTGCTGCACAAACTGCCGGTGAAACGCCTGCAGCTGGCAGACGGTAGCACCGCGCTGGTAACTACCGTTTATGACCTGACCATGGCGAACTACGGCCTGGAACGCGGTCTGAACGATGAAAACTGTGCGACAAGCTACGAAGATATTAAAGCGTACACCCCGGCGTGGGCGGAGAAAATCACCGGCGTTTCCAGCGCACAGATCGTCCGTATCGCGCGTGAATTTGCTGATAACGCCGATAAGACGCATGGTCGCTCGATGATCATCGTCGGTGCCGGTCTGAACCACTGGTACCACCTCGATATGAACTATCGTGGCCTGATCAACATGCTGGTGTTCTGCGGCTGCGTCGGTCAGAGCGGCGGCGGCTGGGCACACTACGTGGGCCAGGAAAAACTGCGTCCGCAGACCGGCTGGCAGCCGCTGGCGTTTGCCCTTGACTGGCAGCGTCCGGCACGTCACATGAACAGCACTTCCTACTTCTATAACCACTCCAGCCAATGGCGCTATGAGTCGGTTACCGCGCAGGAGCTGCTGTCGCCGCTGGCGGATAAATCTCGCTACACTGGTCATCTGCTGGACTTCAACGTGCGCGCAGAACGCATGGGCTGGCTGCCGTCTGCGCCGCAGTTAGGCACCAACCCGCTGCGCATTGCCGATGAAGCGAAAAAAGCCGGCATGACCCCGGTGGATTACACCGTTAAGGCGCTGAAAGAAGGTTCTATCCGCTTTGCCGCTGAACAGCCGGAGAACGGTAAAAACCATCCGCGTAACCTGTTCATCTGGCGCTCCAACCTGCTGGGCTCTTCCGGTAAAGGTCATGAGTACATGCTGAAGTACCTGCTGGGTACCGAGCACGGTATTCAGGGGCTGGATCTCGGCAAGCAGGGCGGCGTGAAGCCGGAAGAAGTGGAGTGGCAGGATAACGGCCTCGACGGCAAGCTGGATCTGGTGGTGACGCTGGACTTCCGTCTGTCGAGCACCTGTCTGTACTCCGACATCGTGCTGCCGACCGCCACCTGGTATGAAAAAGACGACATGAATACCTCGGATATGCATCCGTTTATTCACCCGCTGTCTGCCGCCGTTGATCCGGCCTGGGAGTCGAAAAGCGACTGGGAAATCTACAAAGGCATCGCCAAGAAATTCTCTGAAGTCTGCGTTGGCCACCTCGGTAAAGAAACCGATGTCGTCACGCTGCCAATTCAGCACGACTCCGCTGCCGAACTGGCGCAGCCGTTAGACGTGAAGGACTGGAAAAAAGGCGAATGCGACCTGATCCCGGGCAAGACCGCGCCGCACATTATTCCGGTTGAACGTGATTACCCGGCAACCTACGAGCGCTTTACCTCTATCGGCCCGCTGATGGAGAAAATCGGTAACGGCGGTAAAGGCA
>NZ_CBDKZX010000170.1:0-2874 GCF_965301105.1 Kluyvera sp. | reverse complement strand
TGATTATGCGCTGGCTGTCGCATCGCGGCGGCGCGCTGGATTTCCAGGAGTGGTGTGCTGCACACCCGGGCGAACGTTTCCCGGTATCGGTCGCGCTGGGCGCAGACCCGGCAACCATTCTTGGCGCGGTGACGCCGGTACCGGACACGCTTTCTGAGTACGCGTTCGCGGGTTTGCTACGCGGGACGAAAACAGAAGTGGTGAAGTGTGTTTCCAACGATCTGGAAGTGCCAGCCAGCGCCGAGATTGTCCTCGAAGGCTATATTGAGCCTGGCGAAATGGCGCCGGAAGGTCCCTATGGCGATCACACCGGTTACTACAACGAAGTGGACAGCTTCCCGGTGTTTACCGTCACCCACATTACCCAGCGTGAAGACGCGATTTACCACTCCACCTATACCGGGCGTCCGCCGGATGAGCCGGCGGTGCTGGGCGTAGCGCTGAATGAAGTTTTCGTGCCTATTTTGCAGAAACAGTTCCCGGAAATCGTTGATTTCTATCTGCCGCCGGAAGGGTGCTCATATCGCCTTGCCGTCGTGACGATGAAAAAACAGTATGCTGGGCACGCAAAACGCGTAATGATGGGCGTGTGGTCGTTTTTACGCCAGTTTATGTACACAAAATTCGTGATTGTCTGCGATGATGACGTCAACGCACGTGACTGGAACGATGTGATATGGGCGATCACTACTCGTATGGACCCCGCGCGGGATACCGTGCTGGTAGAGAATACGCCGATTGATTATCTGGATTTCGCCTCGCCGGTTTCCGGCCTGGGGTCGAAAATGGGGCTGGACGCCACCAACAAATGGCCTGGGGAAACCCAGCGCGAATGGGGCCGTCCAATTAAGAAAGATCCCGCCGTTACGGCGCGTATTGATGAGATCTGGGACGAGCTGGCCATATTTTCCGCCAATAAATGATAACCCACCCCGGAAGATTTCACGCCGTGGGCGTTGCGCCGACCGCGTGAATGAGGATGGGGGAAAAGACCCGACAGAGGGAGCGCATGACAACCTTAAGCTGTAAAGTGACCTCGGTGGATGCCATTACCGATACGGTATATCGCGTTCGTTTAGTACCCGAAGCTGCCTTCTCATTTCGTGCCGGACAGTATCTGATGGTGGTGATGGACGAGCGCGATAAGCGTCCGTTCTCCATGGCCTCAACGCCGGATGAAAAGGCGTTTATCGAGTTGCACATTGGTGCTTCTGAGCTGAACCTGTACGCAATGGCCGTGATGGACCGCATCCTCAAAGACCGCGAAGTGGTGGTAGATATCCCGCACGGCGAGGCCTGGTTACGTGATGAAGACGATCGTCCGCTGGTGCTGATTGCCGGCGGTACGGGCTTCTCCTACGTACGCTCCATTCTGCTGACCGCGCTGGCGCGTAACCCGAATCGCGACGTGGCGATCTACTGGGGTGGCCGCGAAGAGAAACATCTCTACGATCTCTCTGAGCTAGAAGCACTGTCGGTGAATCATCCTAACCTGCGCGTAGTGCCGGTGGTTGAGCAGCCTGAAGAAGAGTGGCGTGGGCGTTCTGGTACGGTGCTCACCGCGGTGCTGCAGGACTACGGTACGCTGGCGGAGCACGATATCTATATCGCGGGACGTTTTGAAATGGCGAAAATCGCGCGTGACCTGTTCTGCAATGAACGTCAGGCGCGTGAAGACCGCCTGTTCGGCGATGCGTTTGCCTTTATCTGATTCCGATGAAAAAACCCGCCCCTGACAGGCGGGAAGAACGGCAACTAAACTTTGTTGTGTTGTCCGCCGGAGAAAACGCGTATCCGGCAGACAATTTCAATAGACTGCGCGCCCCAGTTTCCAGGGCGCGTTTTTTTATACGCGCTCGATAACCGTCGCGATCCCCTGACCTAAACCGATACACATTGTCGCCAGACCAAACTGAGCGTCTTTGCGTTCCATCAGGTTAAGCAGGGTGGTGGTGATGCGCGTACCGGAACAGCCTAACGGGTGACCCAGGGCGATCGCGCCACCGTTGAGGTTGATCTTCTCGTCGATCTGCTCCATCAGCCCCAGATCCTTAATACACGGCAGGATCTGCGCGGCAAAGGCTTCGTTCATCTCAAACAGATCGATATCACTTGTGCTCAGACCCGCTTTTTTCAGCACCAGCTTTGAGGCCGGAACCGGACCGTAGCCCATGATCGACGGATCGCAGCCGACCACCGCCATTGAGCGGATGCGCGCGCGGGGGGTTAATCCCAGCTCGCGGGCGCGGCTTTCGCTCATCACCAGCATGGCAGAGGCGCCATCGGAGAGAGCGGAAGAGGTCCCTGCGGTCACGGTACCGGTAACTGGGTCAAACGCGGGGCGAAGAGTGGATAACGCTTCAACGGTGGTTTCCGGACGGATCACTTCGTCGTAGTTAAACTGCTTGAGCACGCCATCCGCGTCGTGGCCACCGGTAGGAATGATTTCATTCTTAAAGGCACCGGACTGCGTGGCTGCCCAGGCGCGGGCGTGGGAACGTGCGGCGAAGGCATCCTGCATTTCACGGCTGATGCCATGCATACGGGAAAGCATTTCCGCCGTCAGGCCCATCATACCCGCGGCTTTCGCCACATTGCGGCTCATACCCGGGTGGAAATCAACGCCATGGCTCATCGGTACGTGGCCCATGTGTTCTACGCCGCCGACCATACAGACCTGCGCATCACCGGTCATGATCATCCGCGCCGCATCGTGCAGCGCCTGCATTGAGGAACCACACAGACGGTTAACGGTGACTGCCGGTACTGAATGCGGGATTTCCGCCAGCAGCGACGCGTTACGGGCGATGTTAAAACCTTGCTCCAGCGTCTGCTGTACGCAGCCCCAGTAGATGTCGTCGATGGCCGCCGCTT
>NZ_CBDKZX010000169.1:0-3018 GCF_965301105.1 Kluyvera sp. | reverse complement strand
CCTCTTGCATGCCATGCAAGCGCTCTCCCAGCTGAGCTATAGCCCCAACGTAAAGCTGTCGAGTTGACGGGCGGCATAATATGAATTCCCTCGCACAGTGTCAACGGCAAAATTCGCTAACGGCATCTAATCGCTGAAAAAGCAGACAAACGCGCCGGTTTACGCGCCTGCTCGCAAACAGGAGTTATGCATGTCACGTTTTCCACTAAAACGATGCTATAACATGAACCTGTAATTCCCACACAGCAACTCAGGAAATAGTATGCTCAAGGAACGAATGACGCCGGAGGAGATCGCCCACCTGACAGGCTATAGCCGCCAGACCATTAACAAATGGGTGCGTAAAGAAGGCTGGAAAACGTCTCCTCGTCCCGGCGTTCAGGGCGGTAAAGCTAGGGTCGTCCACGTCAACGATGAAGTCGTGGAGTTTATCCACAGCGCGCAGCGCGCTTCAGAGCCCCCTGCTCCCTACATTTCCGATAACCCCTTCCATACGCTGCTGCTGACGCTGGTTGATGAGATGACCGAAACTGAACAGAAACAGTTGACCTCGCTGCTACTCCGGGAAGGAATTAGCGGTTTATTGCAACGTTTAGGAATCCGTGGTTAAACGCAAGAGATGAAAACACTTCCTGCCAAAATGTCGACCGAAGAGCTCGCCGAGCGCTTAGGGATAACCCGACAAACCGTTAACCGTTGGATTCGCGAGCAAGGCTGGCACACCGAACCCATGCCGGGCATTAAAGGCGGCCGCGCGCGCCTGATTTTTATCACTCCTGAAGTGCTGGACTACCTCGCCAATACCCCAGCGCTGCGTAGCCATACCACGCAAAGCCAGCTTGGAGAACCGCCTCGCAGCTACACGACAAATGAATCTGAGGTGGTGTGGCGACAAATTACCGACGTCCTGCAGAACATGACGCCGCAAGAACAGCAGCGTCTGCACCATTTGCTGGCGCGTGAAGGCATTTGCGGATTTCTTTCCCGGCTAGGGCTAAGCCAGGACGAGACGTAAAAAAAGCGGGTTTCCCCGCTTTTTTCTTGCTCAACGCCGTTTTACTGCTGGCTTTCACGCTCAGCGATAAAACCCAGCGCCTTGTTGATGCGCTCGATACTACGAGATTTGCCAATTGCGTGCACGGTGACGTCCAGCGCAGGCGACTGCCCAGCCCCGGTCACCGCAACGCGCAGCGGCATACCCACTTTACCCATGCCCACTTCCAGCTCATCGGCGGTTGCCTGAATCGCGTGGTGAACGTTTTCCGCAGTCCACTCAGTGATGGCGGCAATTTTATCGCGCACCACTTCCAGCGGCTGACGCGCAACCGGACGCAGGTGTTTCTTCGCCGCATCGGCGTCGAACTCGGCAAAGTCTTCGTAGAAGTAGCGGCAGCTTTGCGCCATCTCTTTCAGGGTTTTGCAGCGCTCGCCCAGCAGTTTCACCAGCTCGCACAGCTGCGGTCCAACGCGGGTATCGATATTTTCCTGCTCGATGTGCCACTGCAGGTGCGTCGCCACGTATTCCGGCGCCAGCGTATTGATGTAGTGATGGTTCAGCCACAGCAGTTTATCAGTATTGAACGCGCTGGCAGATTTGCTGACCGCATTCAGAGAGAAGAACTCGATCATCTCTTCACGAGTGAAGATCTCCTGATCGCCGTGGGACCAGCCCAGACGTACCAGGTAGTTCAGCAGTGCTTCCGGCAGGTAGCCGTCATCACGATACTGCATCACGCTGACCGCTCCGTGACGCTTGGACAGTTTTTTGCCGTCGTCACCGTTGATCATTGATACGTGCGCATAAACCGGTACCGGCGCATTCAGCGCTTTCAGGATGTTGATCTGGCGCGGCGTGTTGTTGATATGATCTTCACCACGGATTACGTGGGTGATTTCCATATCCCAGTCATCGACCACCACACAGAAGTTGTAGGTCGGGGAACCGTCGGTACGACGGATGATCAGATCGTCCAGCTCCTGGTTGCTGAATTCGATCGGGCCGCGGATCTGGTCGTCAAAAATAACGGAACCTTCTTGCGGGTTAGCAAAACGCACCACGCATGGCTCATCGGCAGCATGATGTTCGTGACCATGGCGGCAACGGCCGTCGTAACGCGGTTTTTCACCGTTAGCCATCTGCTCTTCGCGCAGCGCATCCAGACGTTCTTTGGAGCAGTAACATTTATACGCAGTGCCCGCTTCCAGCATTTCATCAATCACCGCGTTGTAGCGATCGAAACGCTTGGTCTGATAGTACGGACCTTCATCCCACTCCAGATTCAGCCAGTTCATCCCATCCATGATGGCTTCAATGGCTTCTGGCGTTGAGCGCTCAAGATCGGTGTCTTCAATACGCAGCACAAACTCACCGTCGTGGTTACGTGCAAAAAGCCAGGAATAAAGAGCAGTACGAGCGCCGCCGACGTGCAGATAGCCTGTCGGGCTAGGCGCGAAGCGAGTTTTGATTTTCATGAAATGGCCTTACGTTTATAAAGATGCCGACAACCGGCAAATCCCGGAAATACAAGTGGGCAATATTCTAGCACTCCCACTCGGTTGTTCCCACCGCAAGCGCATGCTTTGCTGATTTTGCATATAATTCATACAACATAGCGCGTTTTGCGATCGCTTTGTTTATTTTTACGACGAACGAACAAATTCTTTAGAAAAGGCGTTGACTCATTTTCAACTCTCCCTATAATGCGACTCCACACAGCGGGGGTGATTAGCTCAGCTGGGAGAGCACCTCCCTTACAAGGAGGGGGTCGGCGGTTCGATCCCGTCATCACCCACCACTTTCTCGCCAGCTGGATTTCTTACAACAAAATGAAGTACCGAAGTGGGTGATTAGCTCAGCTGGGAGAGCACCTCCCTTACAAGGAGGGGGTCGGCGGTTCGATCCCGTCATCACCCACCACTTTCTCGCCAGCTGGATTTCTTACAACAAAATGAAGTACCGAAGTGGGTGATTAGCTCAGCTGGGAGAGCACCTCCCTTACAAGGAGGGGGTCGGCGGTT
>NZ_CBDKZX010000168.1:0-3075 GCF_965301105.1 Kluyvera sp. | reverse complement strand
ATCCACCACAGGCGCAGCACGGACATCACGTGGTCGATACGCAGCGCGCCGCAGTTTTTCATGTTGGCGCGCAGCAGCTCGATAAACGGTTCATAAGCACGCGCGGCGATGATATGCGGATCCATCGGCGGCAGGCCCCAGTTCTGCCCCAGCGGCCCAAGGATATCCGGCGGCGCGCCGACGGAGGCCTTCAGGCAGTAGAGTTCACGGTCACACCAGGTTTCGGCTCCGCCTTCAGCCACACCTACCGCCAGGTCGCGGTAGAGGCCAATCGGCATGGCGTCGCGCTGGCTGGTTTCCCAGCACTCGGCAAACTGGGTGTAGGCCAGCCACTGTAGCCAAAGGTAGAAATCGACTTCGTCGGCATGCTGTTGACAAAATGCGTGCACTTCCGGGCTTTCGATATTCTGATACGCCTTCGGCCAGGCCGGCCAGCCCCAGCGCAGCTTATCTTCTTTCACCTGATGAGCGTGCAGCGCGTCAAACGCCGCCTGCCAGTACAGGCTTTCGCCCTCTTTATCAACAAAGTAACGGAAGGCCGCCATCGGCTCGTCGTGACGTTTGGCAAAGCGTTTCCACGCCATACGCAGGGCCGTCATTTTCAGCTCGGTGACCGCGGTGTAGTCCACCTGCTCGACGTCGCGCGCGGCCTTCAGCTTCTGCTGAGTCGCCGGCAGTTTCCACCACGCCTGCGCCTCGTCGCTCAGTCTGAAGTCTTCCACCGCGTTAACGTCGATATAGATAACGTTCATCCAGCGACGCGACGACGGGCTGTACGGGCTCGCGCTCTCCGGGTTAGCCGGATAAAGCGCATGAATCGGGTTGAGGCCGATAAACGCGCCGCCACGCTTCGCCACTTCCGGCAGCATCGCTTTCAGATCGCCGAAGTCGCCAATACCCCAGTTCTTTTCCGAACGCAGGGTGTAGAGCTGCACGCAGGCGCCCCACAGCTTTTTCGCCTCTTGCAGCGGCTGTGGTTCATAGCAGCGTTCCGGCGCAATAATCACCCGGCAGTGCCAGCGCTGATCGTCCTGAGTCAACGTTAAGGAGTGATACCCCTCCGGCAGACGCGTCGGCAGGCTGAGATTTTTCCCGCCCGACGCCTTGCCGTGATGCTGCTGGCCCTCTTCGGTGGTGAGGATCCAGCTAAACTCGCCGCTGCCGGAAACCGGCAGCGCCATTTTTTTACCGTACGTCAGGACCATCACGTTCGGTATCGGCGTCGCCGCGACCGAATCGGTCGCGGGACGATGCATTGCGTCAAGCAAGCGCCGTTTGGTGTCTGCGCCGATAGACTGCGGCTTGCCGTGCGCATTGATATAGTCAGGGCTAATGCCTGCCGCCAGCGCGGCATTATCGAGGCGTTTGCTTTCCATAGGCCAGTCCTTAGCGTTTTGCCTGCCAGATACGTTTTTGGTAATCGCGAATCGAACGATCGGAGCTGAACATGCCGCAGCGCGCGGTGTTCAGAATGGCCGCACGCGTCCAGGCTTCCTGGTCACGATAAAGCACGTCCACCTGCTTCTGCGCTTCCACATAGGCGGCAAAGTCGGCCATCACCAGGTACGGGTCGCCGCCCTCTTTGCCGATGCTGTGCAGCATCTGGTCGAAGGCATGCTTGTCGCCGTCGCTGTACTTGCCGCTTTCCAGCTCTTTCAGCACCGCATCCAGCAGCTTATCGGCTTTACGCCATTTCAGCGGATCGTAACCTTTGGCTTTGAGTTCTTTCACCT
Source organism: Kluyvera sp. (assembly GCF_965301105.1). Classification (NCBI taxonomy): domain Bacteria; kingdom Pseudomonadati; phylum Pseudomonadota; class Gammaproteobacteria; order Enterobacterales; family Enterobacteriaceae; genus Kluyvera; species Kluyvera sp. Next base: position 1,342 of record NZ_CBDKZX010000168.1, on the reverse strand, counting down.
GCTCGACGGTATGGCCGAAGATGAAGATGTTTTCAGAACCGACCTTCTCGGCGATTTCTACGTTCGCACCGTCCAGCGTACCAACGGTCAGCGCGCCGTTCAGCGCCAGCTTCATGTTGCCGGTGCCGGAGGCCTCTTTACCGGCCGTGGAAATCTGCTCAGAAACGTCCGCCGCCGGAATCAGCATCTCTGCCGCCGACACGCAGTAATCCGGCAGGAAGACCACTTTCAGCTTATCGCCCACCTGCGGATCGTTATTGATCGCCTCAGCCACTTTGTTGATCGCAAAGATAATATTCTTCGCCAGGTAGTAGCCCGGCGCCGCTTTCGCCCCGAACAGGAACACGCGCGGTACGCGGTCAGCCTGCGGGTTTTCGCGAATCTCTTTGTACAGCGCCAGAATGTGCAGCAGGTTCAGGTGCTGACGTTTGTATTCGTGCAGACGTTTGATTTGAATATCAAAAATTGCGTTGCTTGAAATCTCAATCCCGGTACGGGCCTTGATGAATTTCACCAGGCGCTCTTTGTTCGCCAGCTTGATGTCACGATACTGCTGACGGAACTTCGCATCGTCGGCGTATTTTTCCAGATTGATCAACTGGTCGAGATCGTTAGCCCACTCTTTTTTCAGCGATTTATCCAGCAGCGCGGCCAGAGCCGGGTTGCACTGTTTGATCCAGCGACGCGGCGTGATGCCGTTGGTGACGTTGTGGAAACGGGTCGGCCACAGCTGATGGTATTCCGGGAACAGATCCTTCACCACCAGGTCAGAGTGCAGCGCCGCCACGCCGTTAACCGCAAAGCCGCTCACTACGCACATATTCGCCATGCGCACCTGCTTGTTGTGCACCACGGCCAGCTTCGCCCAGACGGCTTCATCGCCCGGCCAGGTCGCATCAACCAGCTTCTTAAAGCGGTCGTTAATCTCTTTGATGATCTGCATGTGACGCGGCAGCAGCGCTTTCACCAGCTTCTCATCCCAGCACTCCAGCGCTTCTGGCATCAGGGTGTGGTTGGTGTAAGCGAAGGTTTTGCTGGTAATAGCCCAGGCGTCATCCCAGCTCAGCTGGTGCTCGTCAATCAGCACGCGCAGCAGTTCCGGAATGGCGATGGTCGGGTGAGTATCGTTCAACTGGATGACTTCGAAATCGGCCAGTTCGTGCAGCTTACGGCCCGCCAGATGGTGGCGACGCAGAATATCGGCCACCGAGCAGGCGCACTGGAAGTACTGCTGCATCAGGCGCAGTTTTTTACCTGCGGTATGGTTGTCGTTCGGGTAGAGCACTTTCGTCAGTTTTTCGGCGTCAATGCCCTGCTGCTCAGCGCGCAGGAAATCGCCGTC
>NZ_CBDKZX010000167.1:0-3091 GCF_965301105.1 Kluyvera sp. | reverse complement strand
CGGCGCTGGGCGTTGAACACTTCGTTTTCGCTGTCCAGCATATCCAGCAGGCTACGTTCACCGATGCTGAACTGCTCCTGGTACGCGGTACGTACGACGGCGCTGCGATCGGCATAATCTTTGGCGATCGGCACCTGTTGTTTAGCGTTCTGCCAGGCGTTCCACGACAGCCGCAGCTCTTCATCCAGCTGGCGAAGGGCGTTGCGCTTCACGTCCTGCGCTTCCTGCATTTTATAAGCATAGGATGACAACTGCGCCTGATCGCTGCCGCCGTTAAACAGGTTATAGTTCATACGAACCATGGCCTGCCACTCCTGGTCGTGACCACGCGTGCCGTCAACGTTGTTATCCATGCGGCGGCCAACGTCGATATTGACGCTCGGATAGAAGCGGGATTTCGCCGCTTCGTACTGCTGACGGGTGGCTTCAACGTCTGAGTCCGCCTGTTTCAGCAGTGGGCTGTTTTCCAGCATCAGCTTGCGCGCTTCGGCCTGCGAGGCCGGGATCTTTGTGGTCATCGGCATCGACAGACCGGTGGCTTCTTTCCCGACGACGCTGTAGTAGTTGGCCTGCGCGTCCTCTAGGTTGGTTTGCTCGGTCAGTAGGTTGTTTTTCGCCTGCGCAAGACGAGCCTGCGCCTGCTCATAGTCGGCGGTACGGCCTACGCCCTGTTCGGTGCGTAAACGAATCTGATCGAAAATACGTTCGTGGCTTTTCAGGTTATCCTGCGCCAGTTTCACCATCTTTTGCCGCATCAGCACGTCGAGATAGCTCTGGATCGCATCCAGTGCCGTCACTTCGCTGGTGTTCATTACCGAGAACGCCCGCGAGTTAACGGTGGCTTTCTGGCGCGCGACTTCGCTGGAGGTGGCGAAGCCGTTAAACACGTTCTGCCGCAGGTTGATGCTGGACTCACTGCGGTGCAGGTTACGGCGATGATCGTCCGCCGCGCGAGTCGATGAGTTGTCGGTTTGTTCCCAACCGGTGCCGGCAGACAGATCCAGGGTCGGCAGATACCCGCCCTTGGCCGCGCGCAAATCCTGGTCTGCAGAATAGCGACTATTGACCGACGCGCTCACCTGCGGATGCCACAGTAAACTGTCTTTGACCGCTTGCTCAAGCGTTGCTGCGCTAACCGTGTTGGCAAACAGTAATGGCAGAGAGATGCCTGTTAATATCCGAATGTGTTTGTTCATCATGACGTCCTTTCCTTACGTTCATTTCCCTGACTCGTGGCTTAATCCACCAGAGGTCATGTCATTAGACAAAAAGTCAACCAGGTGTTGACGTGCATGGGGCTGATAACAGCCCCATGACGTTATGCATCAGGCTTCGACTTCTGGCTTCGCAATCAAATCATCAGGGTCATTGCTGGCCCAGGTTTGATTGTCATCCGTATCGCCGCCTTCCGCTGGAACATGTTCAACGTCATTCGGTGTTTCTGCCGTTTCCGTTGTCTCCGTTGTTTGAATGAGGCTGGAGAGATCCTTATTATCACCGTCGTGAATCATATCACTGAATGACAATGGTTCATCCTGACTAATAATGGTGGCTTCTTGTCCAGACTCATTGCTTTCGCTATTGAGGCTAGTTTCCTCGCTGGCGGTTTCTGTTTCATGAAGAGAATCGTCCTCGGTACCGCCTAACAGCGTGCTGAGCGAGGACTCTTCCGTTTCAGCGTTCGTATCGTGCACAAGATCGCTGTCGGTTGTGGAGCGATCGGACTCGTCATCGATGTTATCGAGGTCCAGTGGGTCGTTATCAACCAGCAGATTCTCGCTCTTATCTGCGTCGGTATCCTGCGTATCAGAAGTATTGTCCGCCGTATCCAGCGAAACGTCGTCCATATTATCGACGGTGTGCTCTTCCGTGTGGTCGAGGTTATCCGCCGTCTGCAGCGCATGCTCTTCATCCTGGTTTGCATCCAGGGAGGCATCGTCCTGGTGATCGCTATCCATGGCCATCATGACACTTTCTTCCCCCAGCCCATCGGTCAGGCCGGCGATTTGTAACTCTGAGTTGTCGGCGCTATCGTCGTAGTCATATTCAACGGTATCGCTGAACGCCTCTTCGCCGTTGATACCGTCAAACGTATGGTCGCCTGCAGAGGTTTCCACGTTCATGACAATATCGCCGATGACCTGTTCACCATCCGGGAGGGTAATCGTCATTTTCCCTTCGTAATGCGTGGTTCCCGTCTCAAAGGTGAGCGTATAAACGCCATTGTCATAGGTATAGTGGGCTAGCCCATTACCTTTAAATTCGGCGCCTTCGGGGATCCCCTTCAGCGTTATGTGGGTTAAGGTCTGTTCGCCGCTGCTGCTTTCCAACTGGATGTCCAGGTTTAGGGTCACGGTCCACGTGGCCGTGGTATCGCCCGGATGTACGGAAAGACCATCGCCGTAGATGATGCCTTCAATAAAGTTACAGGTGCCGAGAATCGGTTTTCCATCAGCATTCAGCACGGTGATAGCAGTAAGTTCGTTGGTTCGGCCCGTATTAGGGTCACTGGCCTCCATTTTATAATCGTCACCGGCGCCCTGTAGGAATATGTAATCCTTATATTCCGAACCGCCGTTCATCTTGTTGCCTTGAATTTTATTGATGGCTTCGATTTTGCCCCCTTTTTCGAAGCCACTTCCTTCATGGATAATGAAAATATCGCTGTATTTTTCGCCACCGTCGGCGCTGGTGTTATTACCGTTGTAATACATGATCTGCTTCGCAGGATCAGAGCACTCAGGAATATCATCACCTGGTGTTATCCATACGCGCACGTTATCGCCAATGGCGACAATTTTCCCATCCACAACGTCAAAACCGAGCCCGCTTGGATCGTCTGCTCCGCCGTTGATATGAAGAACCTTATCTTCTACTGGCTCACCTGGGTTCTCTGATTTCCCGCCAGGAGATATATCAACGGAAATCTTAATTTTATCGGTATCCGCATCGGCGTCGGAATCAGCGTCGGCATCGGCATCTGCATCTGTGTCGGCATCGGCGTCCGCATCGGCGTCCGCATCGGCGTCCGCATCAGCATCAGCATCAGCATCAGCATCAGCATCAGCATCAGCATCAGCATCAGCATCAG
>NZ_CBDKZX010000166.1:0-3203 GCF_965301105.1 Kluyvera sp. | reverse complement strand
GACTCCGATTCTGACAGTGACTCCGATTCTGACAGTGACTCGGATGCCGACAGTGACGCAGACAGCGATGCTGACTCGGATAGTGATGCCGATGCCGACTCTGACGCTGACTCCAACGTCACCCTCAACGTCAATGTGACCGCAACGGAGTCATCGAAAGTCACGCAGGTAAACGGCGGCAGTAAAGATCCAAGCGGAAATGGTTTTGACGTCGATAGCAACGGAATGATCGTCGCGGTTGGCGCCAACGTGGTGGTCTGGGTTTCGGCAGGGGATATTGGAAAATACGTTTCCAGCGATATTCCTGCTGAAAATATTCACGTTTACGACCAGGGTAATGCGCAGGGTAACGAGGGTAAAACAGATATCTTCGTACTCCATGAAGACAGTACCTATACCCAAGGTGATGGCACACAGCATTCAATGAACGCGGTGAACGGGAATCGGGAGCCGACGTCGAGTAACGCCAACGACTACATCTTTGTTCCGGGCTCATCAAGCTGGAGCTCGTCTGCGGGCTCAGCCAACGTCAATAACAGCATCAACTATTACGAAAGCGTAAACGTCACCATTAACGGTAAAACGTATGGCGGCAACAACCGGGTGAGTGAGGTTATTTCCGGTGACGGGAAAGAAGGTCTGGATCCTTCACATCCGGATACCCATACCACCTGGCAGTATGAGCTGAACATTGATGCGAACCTCGATGGTGCTGCGGGTAATGACCATATCTCGTCGATCAAACTCACCGGGTTGCCGCCGGGGACGACGATCAGCTACAACGGCGAAGACTATACGGTTGATGCGCATGGAAATGTGGTTATCGATATCACCGGTGATAGCAACCTGGATATGGATCTCACCTTTACCTCATCGACTCAGATAGACGATCTTGGGTCGATCAAAGTGGAAATCACCACTGAGGTTGATGGTTCATCGCACTCGTCAGGCGATATCGATGCCAACAGTGGCGATCACGCGATCGCCATCACTGGCGACGAAGATCATCACGCGGATAGCGACTCGGCTACTCTGATGAGCGCAGATGACAATGTGCACCACGCGACTGCCGATCACGTCGATACTGCGGATAGCACCGATAGTTCGCCGGAGCATACATCGGACGATCATACGGAGACGACTGCGTCAACGGATACAACCGATGACAGTGCCAGCACAGATCAAACGCAAGAGACAGGTTCAGCAGAGCCGTCGGAAGACGCGTCGACAGCAGATCAAATTGAAGGCGATAGCGCCGCTGACCACAGCGTTGACGCAGACGTGGACGGAACGGATAACGCGGAAACAACAGGCGATAACGCAGCAACGGAACAGGATACCTCGACCCTGTTGGTTGACCACGATGATCTCGATCTGAGCAATGTCGATCAGGATGCGTCGCTGACGCAAACTGCTGAAGAAAGCCCGGAAACATCGCTTACTCTCTTGCTCGATGATATCGATAGCCAGTTGAACAGCGCCGATACCGCGCAGAGTGAGGTAACACCGACGGACAACTCAGCAACGGTCGAAAACAGCGAGTCGAATCAGGTGAAGGTTATCGATCTCAGCGACATTATCCATGATGATGACGCCAAAGATCTCAGCTCACTGATTCAGGTTGCTGACCCTGCTGATAACGACCCGGCGGCAGGACACGTTCAGGACGTGCCAGCTGAAAGCTCGGATAGCGACGGTGGGGAACACTGGGGTGTTCATGAGGCTGCCGAACTTGATAGTCTTATCGCGCAACCAGATACGGATGTCTAATACAAAAGGGCTAGCGCAGGCTAGCCCTTTTCTTTTCCACTGTCGAATACATTCAAAAACCCTAAGTATATAAACCAATCTTTCTTATCTATTTTTTTATACCAGATGGTCTGATATTACGTATTACCACCATAAAATACCTACAACAAAACAATTATAGATACGAAATCACGTTATTCTAACCAATATGCGTTACCCAATACGTTAACAGGTTAAATTAATTAATCAATAATATGAATAAAACTAAAACATTCCAAATCATATATCCTTTTCTTACAACAAGATAATCTTATGTATTAGAGGTAACACTGGAATAAAAACCAGCCAGGAATCAAGTATCAGAACACCTCATTTATTATCAAAAAGTTATAACCTTATAATGCAAAAACATTGCTGAACGTGGCTAAAAAAATACATAAAGATAATTAACTTAATTAAGTATCAATGAGTTACATTAAAAGACATCAATAATAATCTCCATATGCAACTTACTCACCTACGGAAAATAATCACATCCTAATTTCTTTACAGAAAATTCTTACCAAAACGACATTAAAATCAAAGAAAGCGTTTTTTTTGCATATTACCTTACCACTATAGCCAGCTTTTATTTACCAGACCTCATCTCCATGAGGGGCTGGAATACTATCAGCACACTCACAAAAAGTATTAGCTGTAGTGTTTTGTGTCGCAGGTGCTGTCATGGAGCAACGTAATACACCACAACTCTATGAGCCATGAACAAATGGAACCGTTCACGTAAGATTAAGAGGAGTAAGATATGGCTGATGTAACCGGAATAATAAAAGCGATTATAGGACAGGCCTTCGCTATTTCACCTGACGGAAGCAGACGCTTACTGGTGGAAGGGGATAAAATTTTTGCCGGCGAACAAATTGAAACAGGTGCCGATGGCGCAGTCACGGTAAGCCTGGCAAATGGCAAAAATCTCGATCTTGGGCGCGATAGCCTCTGGGACAGCGCAAGCATCTCCCCTACTACGACTCCTGAAACCACTCCTACTGACGTCGCAGCCATACAGCAGGCTATTGCCGATGGTCAGGACCCGACCCAAATACTTGAAGCCACCGCAGCTGGCCCGCAAACCATCGTTGAAAGCGGTGGCGCACCTGGCGTCGGCGGCTCACACACGCATGTGATACTGGATCTGACCGGTGAAGTGGTCGACCCTACCGCTGGCTACCCTACGGAAGGCCTGGATTTTCCCGATACGGATATTGTAGAAGAACAGACCATTCTTAATCCGGATGAAAATATCACCACCGGAGATGATACAGACGCTGATGCGGATGCGGATGCTGATGCCGATGCCGAAGCAGATGCCGAAGAAGATGCAGAAGCAGAAGAAGAATAGGAAGGAGAAGAAGATGAAGGAGAAGATTAAGTAAAAGAAAGAGTGGCGGAGGAGGTGG
>NZ_CBDKZX010000165.1:0-3283 GCF_965301105.1 Kluyvera sp. | reverse complement strand
AAGCTGGAAACGCTGGGCTGGAAGGTGGCGATCGCCTCCGGCGGCTTCACCTTCTTTGCCGAGTATCTGCGCGACAAGCTGCGCCTCACCGCCGCGGTGGCTAACGAGCTGGGCATTCGCGATGGCAAACTGACCGGCGAAGTGGTTGGCGATATCGTCGACGCGCAGTATAAAGCGAAAACGCTGCTGCAGCTGGCTGAAAAATATGAAATTCCGCATGCGCAGACCGTGGCTATCGGCGACGGTGCCAATGACCTGCCGATGATCAAAAAAGCCGGTCTGGGGATTGCGTATCATGCCAAACCCAAAGTGAATGAACAGACGGAAGTGACTATCCGTCATGCCGATTTGATGGGGGTGTTCTGCATCCTCTCCGGCAGCATGAATCAGAAATAAAGAGGTTAACGTGGCGAAAGCTCCTAAACGCGCATTTGTTTGTAATGAGTGCGGTGCGGACTACCCGCGCTGGCAGGGGCAATGCAGCGCCTGTCATGCGTGGAATACCATCACCGAGGTGCGCGTAGCGGCTTCTCCCACGGTCGCGCGTAATGAGCGCCTGAGCGGCTATGCCGGTAATGCTGGCGTGGCCAAGGTGCAGAAGCTGTCGGAAATCAGCCTGGAAGAGCTACCGCGCTTCTCGACCGGCTTTAAAGAGTTTGACCGCGTGCTGGGTGGCGGTGTGGTACCCGGCAGCGCCATTCTGATTGGTGGTAACCCGGGGGCGGGGAAATCGACCCTGCTGCTGCAAACCCTGTGCAAGCTGGCCGAACAGATGAAAACGCTGTACGTCACCGGCGAGGAGTCGCTACAGCAGGTGGCCATGCGCGCGCACCGTCTCGGTCTGCCGACGGCGAACCTGAATATGCTCTCGGAAACCAGTATCGAGCAGATTTGCCAGATTGCGGAAGAAGAGCAGCCGAAGCTGATGGTGATCGACTCCATCCAGGTGATGCACATGGCGGATATTCAGTCATCGCCGGGCAGCGTCGCACAGGTGCGTGAAACCGCCGCCTATCTGACGCGCTTTGCTAAAACGCGCGGTGTCGCCATCGTCATGGTGGGACACGTCACCAAAGACGGCTCGCTGGCGGGCCCGAAGGTGCTGGAACACTGCATCGACTGTTCAGTGCTGCTTGACGGTGATGCCGACTCGCGTTTCCGTACGCTGCGCAGCCATAAAAACCGCTTTGGCGCGGTGAATGAACTGGGCGTGTTCGCCATGACCGAACAGGGGCTGCGCGAGGTGAGTAACCCGTCCGCCATCTTCCTCAGCCGCGGTGATGAGGTCACTTCCGGCAGCTCGGTGATGGTGGTGTGGGAAGGTACTCGCCCGCTGCTGGTCGAGATTCAGGCGCTGGTCGATCATTCGATGATGGGCAACCCGCGACGCGTCGCCGTTGGTCTGGAGCAAAACCGTCTGGCGATTCTGCTCGCCGTTCTGCACCGCCACGGAGGCCTACAGATGGCCGACCAGGACGTGTTTGTTAACGTGGTGGGCGGCGTGAAGGTGACTGAAACCAGCGCCGATCTTGCGCTGCTGCTGGCGATGGTCTCGAGCCTGCGCGATCGACCGCTGCCGCAGGATCTGGTGGTGTTTGGCGAAGTCGGGCTGGCCGGTGAAATTCGTCCCGTACCAAGCGGGCAGGAGCGTATTTCAGAAGCAGCGAAGCATGGTTTCCGCCGGGCGATTGTCCCGGCCGCCAATGTGCCGAAAAAAGTCCCGGAGGGGATGAAGGTATTTGGTGTGAAAAAACTCTCCGATGCGCTGAACGTCTTTGACGATTTATAATGTCTGACTCTGGCGTCGTACTGCGACGCCGCTCTCTTTCCCCGGATAGTACCGTGAGTACATCCGGGTTTTTTGTATAATGGGTAGATGGTTTACCCCAATTCAGCAGGAGGCTCTTGTGTCGTCGTTCGACTATCTCAAAACCGCAATTCGTCAAAAAGGCTGCACGTTGCAGCAGGTTGCAGACGCAAGCGGCATGACCAAGGGCTATTTAAGCCAGCTCCTCAATGCCAAAATTAAAAGCCCCAGCGCGCAAAAGCTGGAGGCGCTACATCGTTTTCTTGGCCTTGAGTTTCCTCGTCAGCAAAAAAATATCGGCGTGGTCTTCGGTAAATTCTATCCTCTGCATACGGGACATATTTATTTGATTCAGCGCGCCTGTAGCCAGGTGGATGAACTGCACATCATTATGGGCTACGACGACACGCGCGATCGCGCGCTGTTTGAAGATAGCGCGATGTCGCAACAACCTACGGTGCCTGATCGTCTGCGTTGGCTGCTCCAGACCTTTAAATACCAGAAGAACATTCGCATTCATGCTTTTAACGAAGAAGGCATGGAGCCATATCCCCACGGCTGGGACGTATGGAGCGCGGGGATGAAAACCTTTATGGAGGAGAAGGGGATTCAGCCTAACTGGATCTACACTTCTGAGGAGTCCGATGCGCCGCAATACCTCGAACATCTGGGGATTGAAACGGTGCTGGTGGACCCGAAACGGACGTTTATGAATATCAGCGGCGCACAGATCCGTGAGAACCCGTTCCGCTACTGGGATTACATCCCTACGGAAGTGAAGCCGTTCTTCGTGCGTACGGTGGCGATTCTCGGCGGTGAGTCCAGCGGCAAATCGACGCTGGTCAACAAGCTGGCGAATATCTTCAACACCACCAGTGCGTGGGAATATGGCCGTGACTACGTTTTTTCTCATCTCGGCGGCGATGAGATGGCGCTGCAATATTCCGACTACGACAAAATCGCGCTCGGCCATGCGCAGTATATCGACTTTGCGGTGAAGTACGCTAACAAGGTGGCGTTTATTGATACTGACTTTGTCAGCACTCAGGCCTTCTGTAAAAAGTATGAAGGACGTGAACATCCATTTGTACAGGCGCTGATTGATGAGTATCGCTTTGATCTGGTTATTCTGCTGGAGAACAACACGCCGTGGGTGGCTGATGGGCTGCGCAGTCTGGGGAGTTCGGTAGACCGCAAAGAGTTTCAGACGCTGTTGGTATCGCTGCTTGAGAAGAACAATATTGCGTTTGTGCACGTTGAGGAAGCGGACTATGACTCGCGGTTTTTGCGGTGTGTGGAGTTGGTCAGGGAGTTGATGGGAGATTGACCGTTATTGGGGTTTTTCAGAGGAGAAACCCCATTATATATATTGAATGAGACCTTGCTACTGTCAATATTATATTAATTCCTGTGCTATAAATTTTATTTATTTTGATTATTAATACTTTAAACCAATCATAAAGTGTATTCTTATTG
>NZ_CBDKZX010000164.1:0-3342 GCF_965301105.1 Kluyvera sp. | reverse complement strand
TGCATCGCCATCTTCATGCAGCGCACCGCGCCTTCGCCGGATGGAGCAACCATGTCTGCGCCATCGGAGGTTGCGCCATAGCCAACGATTTCTGCATAGATATGCGCGCCACGTGCCAGCGCGTGTTCCAGTTCTTCAACCACAACCATACCGCCGCCGCCTGCGATGATGAAACCATCACGATGCGCGTCATAGGTACGGGAGGCTTTTTCTGGGGTTTCGTTGTATTTGGTGGACAGTGCGCCCATCGCGTCGAACTCACAGGCCATTTCCCAGCCCAGTTCTTCACCGCCGCCAGCAAACACGATGTCCTGTTTGCCCAGTTGAATCTGTTCTACCGCATTACCGATGCAGTGCGCGGAAGTGGCGCAAGCAGAGCTGATAGAGTAGTTCACACCGTGGATTTTGAACGGGGTTGCGAGGCACGCGGAAACCGCAGAACCCATCGCTTTGGTGACCACGTACGGGCCAACCGCTTTCAGGCCGCGCGGGCTGCGCATCGCGTCTGCGCCAAATACCTGCGCACGGGAGGAACCGCCGGAACCGGCAATCAGGCCCACGCGCGGGTTGTTCTGGTAGTCTTCTGCTTTCAGGCCAGCGTCTTCAACCGCCTGCTGCATGGAGAGATAAGCATAGATAGAGGCATCGTTCATGAAACGGACCACTTTACGGTCGATCAGACCCGTGGTGTCCAGTTTGACGTTACCCCAGACGTGGCTACGCATCCCAGAATCTTTGAACTCTTGAGAGAAAGTGATCCCCGAGCGTCCTTCACGCAGAGATGCCAGGACTTCCTGCTGGTTGCTACCGATGCTGGAAACGATGCCCAGGCCAGTAATCACTGCACGTTTCATTCAATACCTCTGTAAGTCATCACTATTTTAAAGTTTCGAGTCGCAAGATAGCGTACACTTGTACGCCGAACAAGTCCGATCAGCAAATTTATGCAGAAATTTGCGCCTGCGGACGCTCATCGTTAAGATCGGCAGACTCCTTGCCGCGCGAGTAACTTACGTGAAACAAAACGCCATACAATCAGCCAACCTCGAATTTAACAGTGAGGGTACACCTGTTTCCCGAGATTTTGACGACGTCTATTTCTCCAACGATAACGGTCTGGAGGAGACCCGCTACGTTTTTCTCGGGGGTAACCAGATAGAGGTACGCTTCCCCCTGCACCCACATCCACTTTTCGTGGTAGCAGAAAGCGGCTTTGGCACCGGTCTCAATTTCCTGACGCTATGGCAAGCTTTTGACGCATTCCGCCGTCAGCATCCTGACGCTACGCTACAAAGATTACATTTTGTCAGTTTTGAAAAATTTCCGCTGAAGGCCGACGATTTGCGTCTGGCGCACCAGCACTGGCCGGAGCTGGCACCCTGGGCCGAGCAGCTTCAGGCGCAGTGGCCGTTGCCGCTGGCGGGATGTCATCGCCTGCTGCTCGATGAAGGGCGCGTGACGCTGGACCTGTGGTTCGGCGATATCAATGAGCTGACCGATAAGCTCGACGACACCTTCAATCAGCAGGTAGACGCCTGGTTCCTCGACGGCTTCGCCCCGGCCAAAAATCCGGATATGTGGACGCCCGCGTTGTTTGCCGCCATGGCTCGTACCGCCCGCCCGGGAGGCACCCTGGCGACCTTTACCTCGGCGGGCTTTGTGCGTCGTGGGCTACAGGAAGCCGGGTTCAGCATGCGCAAGAGCAAAGGTTTTGGCCGTAAGCGCGAAATGCTGGTCGGCGAAATGATGGCCCCTCAGCCCGACGCCACCCGTACGCCGTGGTTTGCGCGTAGCGGTAGCCAGGGACGGGAAGCCGCGATTATCGGCGGCGGCATCGCCAGTGCCCTGCTCTCGCTTGCCCTGCTGCGCCGCGGCTGGTCTGTAACGCTCTACTGCGCCGATGCTGAACCCGCACTAGGCGCATCCGGCAACCGCCAGGGGGCGCTCTATCCATTGTTGAGCGCCCACGACGCGGCGCTGGCGCAGTTCTTCCCCGCTGCCTATCTCTATGCTCGTCGCCTGTACGATACGCTGCCCATCGACTTCGACCATCAATGGTGCGGCGTAACGCAGCTTGGCTGGGATGAAAAAAGCGCGCAGAAGATTGCCCAAATGCTGACGCTGGGCCTGCCCGAAGAGATCGCCCGCGCGGTCACGGCGCAAGAGGCTCGAGCCAGTATCGGCCTGGAGACCGGCTGCGGGGGGATTCAGTACCCGCTGGGCGGTTGGTTATGCCCGGCGCAGCTCACCGCAGGCGTATTTGAACTGGCGCGCCAGCAAGGGTTACAGGCGCACTGGGGGAAAACGCTGACAACCCTCACCCGGCAGGACGATGGCTGGCAGCTGGCATTCAGCGACGGAGAGACAAGCATCGCCCCGTGCGTCGTGCTGGCAAACGGCCACAACATCAATCAGTTCGCGCAAACCGAAGCATTACCGGTATACGCCGTTGGTGGCCAGGTGAGCCATATTCCGACCACCGAAAATCTCTCAAAGCTTGAACAGGTGCTGTGCTACGACGGCTATCTCACGCCGCAGAATCCGAATAATCAGCAGCACTGTATCGGCGCCAGCTATCATCGCGGCCAGCGCGAGATGACCTTCAACGAGGACGATCAGCAGCATAACCGCCAGCGCCTGCTGGACTGTTTCCCACAGCAGACGTGGCCGCAGGAGGTTGATGTCAGCGCTAACGATGCCCGCTGCGGCGTGCGCTGCGCCACGCGCGATCATCTGCCGATGGTCGGAAACGTGCCGGATTATGCCGCCACGCTTGCCGAATACGCCACGCTGAACGAAAGTCCAGAGACGGCAAGTGCCGCGCCAATCTATCCCGAGCTGTTTATGCTTGGCGGCCTTGGGTCGCGAGGGCTATGCTCTGCGCCGTTAACTGCAGAAGTGCTGGCGGCGCAGATGAGCAATGAACCGCTGCCGTTGGACGCGCAAACGCTGGCAGGCCTGAATCCAAATCGTTTGTGGGTTCGAAAACTGCTGAAGGGAAAGGCGGTGAAGTAAGTGAGGAGATTTGCCCGGCAGCGATACCGGGCAAATTGGCTTAGCGGGAAGCCTGCTGGTAAAGGCTGTCCCACATCTCCTTGACCAACGCCTGGTCGCGCGGCGACAGTTCGCCCGCGCCAATGGCCGTTTCCAGACTCTGGGTCACGTTGCGATACAGCGCTTCTGCCGAGTGCGCTTCGCTTTCATCCAGCTCGGCAACCGCCAGCGTCAGGTGACCACGCAGATAACCGCTGGCAAACAGCTCATCATCACTGGCGTGTTCCACCATTTCATCAATTAACGCCAGAATGCGTGCTTCAAACTCCGCGATCATCTTCTTTCCTC
>NZ_CBDKZX010000163.1:0-3612 GCF_965301105.1 Kluyvera sp. | reverse complement strand
AAGCCCATCCTGACGGATGGGCTTTTTTGCGTCTGTGCGATCCCGTCTCACATGCCGGATGTTGGCGCCAAAGTCTTATCCGGTCTCGCTCTCCTGTATTACCAGAAGCTCTTCCTCCATATAACCGCAAGCCTTCCCCATGCAGATACGGTAAACTATCGCCGATTTAGCATCAGGAAAGCAGCCATGACCCACTCCCTAAAACCCTGGAACACCTTCGGCATTGACCATTGTGCAAAGCACATCGTATGCGCTGAAAACGAACAACAACTTTTGCGCGCCTGGCAGCAAGCAACCCGTGAAGGGCTGCCGGTTATGATCCTGGGTGAAGGAAGTAACGTCCTGTTTCTGGAAGACTATTCCGGTACCGTGATCCTTAACCGTCTCAAAGGTATTGAGGTCAATGAAACCGCAGACGCCTGGCACCTACACGTCGGCGCAGGCGAGAACTGGCATCAGTTGGTTCGCTATGCGCTGGATAACAACATGCCCGGCCTCGAAAACCTCGCGCTAATCCCTGGCTGTGCAGGTTCATCCCCTATTCAGAATATCGGCGCCTATGGCGTCGAATTACAGCACGTTTGCGAGTATGTCGACTGTATTGAGCTGGCCACCGGAGAGCGAAAACGCCTCACTGCCGCAGAATGTCAGTTTGGTTACCGGGATAGCATCTTCAAGCATGCGTATCAGGATCGTTTTGCGATTGTTGCAGTTGGCTTCCGCCTGGCCAAAGCATGGCGGCCGGTACTGACTTATGGCGATCTGACTCGCCTGGATCCGCAAACCGTCACTCCGCGTGAGGTTTTCGATTCAGTCTGCCATATGCGCATGACCAAACTGCCGGACCCTAAGGTTAACGGCAATGCGGGCAGCTTCTTTAAAAACCCCGTGGTCAGCGCAGAATACGCACAGACGCTGTTGGCGAACTTCCCGAAAGCACCTCATTACCCACAGGCGGACGGTAGCGTTAAGCTGGCGGCTGGCTGGCTTATCGATCAGTGTCAGTTGAAAGGTCACATTGAAGGCGGCGCAGCGGTACACCAACAGCAGGCGCTGGTACTGGTGAATATCAATCACGCCCGGAGTGGCGATGTGGTGAAGCTGGCTCATTATGTTCGCCAGCAGGTGGGCGACAAATTTAACGTCTGGCTGGAACCTGAAGTTCGCTTTATTGGTTCTACGGGTGAAGTGAACGCGGTTGAGGTAATTCAATGAAAGACAATACGGTGCCATTAACGCTTATCTCACTGCTGGCCGACGGCGATTTTCACTCCGGCGAGCAGTTAGGCGAAACGTTGGGGATGAGCCGCGCGGCGATTAACAAGCATATCCAGACGCTGCGTGACTGGGGAGTTGATGTCTTTACCGTACCTGGTAAAGGCTATAGCTTACCGGAACCGATACAACTGCTGAATGCTGAACGTATTCGCAATGCGGTTGATTACGGTGATGTCGCGGTTCTCCCGGTTATCGACTCGACAAACCAGTATCTGCTCGATCGTATTGGTGAGCTGAAGTCCGGTGATGCATGCGTCGCCGAATACCAGCAGGCGGGCCGTGGGCGTCGCGGCCGTAAATGGTTCTCACCGTTTGGCGCTAACCTGTATCTTTCCATGTACTGGCGTTTAGAGCAGGGGCCCGCCGCCGCGATTGGCCTGAGCCTGGTGATTGGTATTGTGATGGCTGAAGTCCTTCAGGATCTCGGTGCGGATAAAGTGCGGGTGAAATGGCCAAATGACCTGTATCTGAATGACCGTAAACTATCCGGTATTCTCGTTGAGCTGACCGGTAAGACGGGTGATGCCGCGCAAATCGTCATTGGTGCCGGCATTAACCTGGTTATGCGTCGTGTTGAAAACGATGTGATTAACCAGGGTTGGATCAACCTGCAAGAGGCGGGGATCACCATTGATCGTAACGTTTTGGCCGCGCGCTTAATTAATGAGCTGCATGAAGCGCTGCATCTCTTCGAGCAGGAAGGCCTGGCACCATATCTCTCGCGCTGGGATAAATTAGATAACTTTATTAATCGGCCGGTGAAACTGATTATCGGTGATAAAGAAATCTTCGGTATTTCCCGTGGAATTGATACTCAGGGAGCATTATTACTTGAGCAAGATGGGGTAATTAAACCGTGGATGGGCGGTGAGATTTCGCTGCGCAGCGCCGAATAAAAAAGGGAGCTTCGGCTCCCTTTTCTTTTATCTTTTTTATTTCCGCAACCGCACTTGCTCAACGGAGTGGTTAGCGCTTTTCGTTAAAATCAGGCTTGCGCGCTCACGCGTTGGTAGAATATTTTCGTTTAGATTTCGTAGGTTAATTTCATTCCACAGTGATGTCGCGACGTTAATGGCTTCTTCTTTAGAAAGCTGCGCATAGTTATGGAAATAAGAATCCGGGTCCGTAAAGGCCCCTTCGCGGAATTTCAGGAAACGGTTGATATACCACGTTTGTAATAATTTTTCAGGCGCATCAACATAAATAGAAAAATCAACGAAGTCGGAAACAAATACATGATGCGGATCGTGCGGATAATCCATCCCGCTCTGCAGAACGTTTAATCCCTCAAGGATTAAAATATCGGGATGAGTGACCGTTTTATCGCCATCAGGGATAACGTCATAAATCAGATGCGAATAGACCGGTGCGGTAACGTTCGGTACCCCGGACTTCAGGTCAGAAACGAATTTCACCAGTCGATGCATATCATACGACTGCGGGAAGCCTTTCTTCTTCATCAGGCCGCGTTCTTTAAGCACCTCGTTAGGATGCAGAAAACCGTCGGTAGTGATCAGCTCGACGCGGCGGTGTTCCGGCCAACGACTCAGCAGCGCCTGTAACACGCGCGCGGTCGTACTTTTACCCACCGCCACGCTGCCGGCAATACTGATGATATAAGGAATGCGTTGGCCGTTAGTGCCAAGGAACTGCTCCAGCACCGCCTGGCGGCGCAGGTTAGAACTAATATAGAAGTTCAATAAACGTGACAAAGGCAAATAGATCTCCGCCACTTCCTCCAGCGACAGATCTTCGTTGATACCTTTTAAGCGCGTAATTTCGCCTTCAGTCAGGGTCATTGGCACGGAATCGCGCAGCGCTGCCCACTGGCTACGATTGAACTGTAGATAAGGTGTCATTAACGTTTGCTCTTGTTTTCTCATAAGCATGTTCTGGCTACCACGCTGACTGCACGCGACGCTTCACATTCAGTTAATCAGGACAATGGGCAGGAGGTTAACACCAGATGGAAGATAAAAAGAAGAAAAAATCCAAATGAGTGGCGCTTTCGTGAGAAAACGCCACTGTTTACTCTCAACCAGGCGATTTGCCATTAATGAAGAAAGAGCGCTAAAGAAGACAATGCGAAAATCTACGCTATCCAGCCTGAACTTTCGCCCTGAATATCGTTAAAGACGAGCAAAGCATCGCGAGACTATCCGATCCACAGCGAGATTTTTGGACGTAAAACCGACGTTTTGCTGAGTTTTTACGCGCAAATGCACAAAACGTGAGCGATAGAACATTTTATGCAATTTTTTAGTTGCATGTCTCCGCAGGTCTCCATAGAATGCGCGCTACTTGATGCCGACTTAGCTCAGTAGGTAGAGCAAC
>NZ_CBDKZX010000162.1:0-3720 GCF_965301105.1 Kluyvera sp. | reverse complement strand
AAAAAAACCCCCGGACCTTTCGGTGCGGGGGTCTTAGTTCGTTAAGGCTTGATTTCTAAGCCTTTCCTCGTCCAAGTGCAGCCCCGCACGGTGGGATAATAATCACCACCACGCTAATCACGACCAGGCTAATCACTCGTAGAAGGGCTGTCATTTTCGTCTGTTCTTGCATCTTGTTCGAAGGAATACCTACAGAGTTACCACAGACATCACAAAAAGCACAAGTTTTTTTTATGACACGGATGATTACCATGCTAACGATCTGATTAAAACGATTTGTTTTATATAGAGAATTTATGAAATGAAAAAATTTCACCTTTTGACTCTGACCACGGCCCGGCGGAAGACTTCATGTACGGTGTAGGTTGCGTTATTCGAGCGCGCTTCCGGAAAAAATGAAATGCGCTGAAAATCAGCGAAAATACAGGAATGTGCCACGTAAATACGGTAATCATCGGATTAATGCTACGACAGGATGACACATAATACCGCCATTCAGGGAGGGAACTATGTCGCTATCCGTCGTCTATACGCGCGCCGCGCTGGGGATCAGCGCCCCGCTCATTACTATCGAAGTGCATATCAGCCAGGGGTTGCCCGGCTTGGTCATGGTGGGGTTACCGGAAACCACCGTCAAAGAGGCCCGTGACCGGGTGCGTAGCGCCATCATCAACAGTGGATATACCTTTCCGGCAAAGAAGATAACCATCAACCTGGCACCCGCCGACCTCCCCAAGGAAGGCGGGCGATATGATTTACCTATCGCTATTGCGCTCCTGGCGGCTTCTGAGCAGCTTAATAGCCAAAAACTGGGGCAGTATGAGTTTGTAGGCGAATTAGCGCTCACGGGCGCGCTACGCGGTATTCCTGGGGCGCTATCGGCCGCAATGGAGGCAACCCACGCCGGTCGCCAGATTATACTGTCCGATGATGACGCGCCGCTCGTGGGGCTACTGGGCGGTAGCGACTGTCTCATTGCCAGTCATCTTCTTGAAGTCTGCGCATTTCTGGAAGGAAAGCAGGATTTACGTCTGCCACCGCCGGAGAGCCTGTCGACGGCTGTCGCGTGTGAAGATTTAAGCGAAGTGATGGGTCAGCAACAGGGTAAACGTGCTTTAGAGATAACGGCATCCGGTGGCCATAATCTGTTGCTTATTGGGCCGCCAGGTACGGGAAAAACCATGCTCGCCACCCGAATGCGCGGATTGCTTCCGCCGCTCAGCGATCGTGAAGCACTGGAAAGCGCGGCCATCATTAGTCTGGAGAATACCTATCGCGTGCAAAACGAATGGCGTCGCCGTCCTTTTCGCGCGCCTCATCATAGTGCTTCTCTGACAGCAATGGTCGGCGGTGGCTCAATTCCTGCGCCAGGCGAGATCTCTCTCGCCCATAACGGCATCCTGTTTCTCGATGAGCTACCGGAATTTGAACGTCGGGTTCTGGATGCACTGCGAGAGCCAATCGAGTCCGGTAAGATTCATATTTCACGTACACGAGCAAAAATCACCTACCCCGCGCGGTTTCAGCTCATTGCTGCCATGAATCCGAGTCCGACCGGGCACTACGAGGGGCAGCATAACCGCTGTACACCAGAGCAGACGTTGCGTTACCTCAATCGGCTTTCTGGGCCGTTTCTCGACCGCTTTGATCTGTCGCTGGAGATACCGCTGCCGCCGCCTGGCCTGCTGAGCCAGTCTGTGCATACGGGAGAAAACAGCCAGACGGTACAGCAACGGGTTATCGTGGCGCAGCAGCGCCAGTATGAACGCCAGGGAAAGCTTAATGCGCATTTAGGTAGTAGCGACATCCGGCAGTATTGCTCGCTGGGGGAGGCAGATGCGTTATGGCTTGAACAAACGTTAACGCGTTTGGGGCTGTCTATTCGCGCCTGGCAGCGCTTGCTAAAGGTGTCGCGTACGCTGGCAGATATGGAGGGAGTTGAGGATATTGCAAAACATCATTTGCAGGAAGCGCTCAGCTATCGCGGTATCGACAGGATGCTTGCCCATCTGCAAACCTTACTACAATAAAAAAGGGGCCAAAGCCCCTTTTTTATTAATCGTCGCTATCGGTGTAGTCTTCAGCGCCTTCCACCTGCGGTTTACCACCAGACAGGGTGTGGAAACGCTTCGGACGCTTAATGCGCGTAACATACTTGGTCCATACGCGTTCAGCATCCGTCGCTGGCTCACGTTCACCGCGGCATACCGAAACAAACTGCTGTTCTTCTTCGGTCGCAGGCTCGCGTTTGCCAAGATCGAGTTCGTTAAAGGCAAAGCCATAACGCTCAAGCAGCTGCGCCTCTTTGATGGTGAAATCACCATGACGAGAGAACCCGCGCGGATAATTTTTATTATCGAAAAAACGATTAGTCGTCGTAAAGCTTTCCGCCATCCTACACGCTCCTAATTCTTTGGCCGAGCTATTTATGGCGCGGAGTATTAGATACGCTTGACAGAGTGTAAAACAAAAGATTTAAATCATTACGACAAAAAAATTTGCGGAGAAAGCTGTGGATACCGAATTGCTGAAAACTTTCCTCGAAGTGAGCAGAACTCGCCACTTCGGGCGAGCTGCAGAAGCGCTCTATCTGACACAATCTGCGGTGAGCTTTCGAATCCGTCAGTTAGAAAATCAGCTTGGGGTTAACCTGTTTACCCGGCATCGTAATAACATCCGTTTAACCGCGGCGGGAGAAAAACTTCTCCCCTACGCCGAAACGCTGATGAGTACGTGGCAGGCTGCGCGTAAAGAAGTGGCGAACACCTCGCGACACAATGAGTTTTCAATCGGTGCGAGCGCTTCGCTGTGGGAGTGCATGCTCAATAAGTGGCTGGCACGGCTTTATCAGGCAGATAATTCTCTGCAGTTTGAGGCGCGGATCGCCCAGCGTCAGTCGCTGGTTAAGCAGTTACACGAGCGCCAACTCGATCTCTTACTCACTACCGAAGCGCCCAAGATGGATGAATTCAGCAGCCAACTACTGGGCCATTTTGAGCTTGAGCTGTATTGTGCTTCCCCGGAAACGACCAAAGCCGATCTGAACTATCTGCGCCTGGAGTGGGGGGCCGATTTCCATCAGCATGAAGTGGGGCTTATCGCTGCTGACGATATTCCTTTGCTGACCACCAGTTCGGCCAGCCTGGCACGCCTTCAACTGGTGCCGCTAAAAGGTTGCACCTGGTTGCCTGTTTCATGGGCACAAGATCAGGATGGGTTATATCCGGTAACAGATGGTGCAGCGATTTTACGGCCTTTATACGCAATCTGGCTGCAAAATAGCGATAAACAAGCACAAATTCGCGACATATTGAAAAACAACGTTTTTTGATTAAAGCGATCATTTTATGGCCCGGAGAACCGCGATGGGCCTTTCAGGAAGGTAAATTTTGGACAAAAAAAATCCTTCGCCGAAGCAAAGGATTATAGATGGCAGGGGCGGAGAGACTCGAACTCGCGACACCCGGTTTTGGAGACCGGTGCTCTACCAACTGAGCTACGCCCCTAAAGTTTTTTGCCATTAAGCCTGCCAGTAAGGCAGGCTTAATGTCTTAATAAGTGGCGGAACGGACGGGACTCGAACCCGCGACCCCCTGCGTGACAGGCAGGTATTCTAACCGACTGAACTACCGCTCCACCGAATTTCTTTGTCACTACCCGGATTATTCATCCCGGTTTACTGCAATTTGATGCCTGGCAGTTCCCTACTCTCGCATGGGG
>NZ_CBDKZX010000161.1:0-3787 GCF_965301105.1 Kluyvera sp. | reverse complement strand
GGCGCTGTTTAAGGTCAACCGCAACGTGCGCCGCGCGGTGTTCCTCGGCATGCTGTTACAAGCGATGCAGCAGTTCGCCGGTATGAATATCATCATGTACTACGCGCCGCGCATCTTTAAAATGGCCGGATTCACCACCACGGAACAGCAGATGATCGCCACGCTGGTGGTTGGCCTGACCTTTATGTTTGCCACCTTTATCGCCGTGTTCACCGTGGATAAAGCTGGGCGCAAACCGGCGCTGAAAATCGGCTTTAGCGTGATGGCCGTGGGGACGTTGGTGCTGGGCTACTGTCTGATGCAGTTTGATAACGGCACGGCATCAAACGGGCTTTCCTGGCTGTCGGTGGGGATGACAATGATGTGCATCGCCGGTTATGCCATGAGCGCCGCACCGGTGGTGTGGATCCTGTGCTCGGAAATCCAGCCGCTGAAGTGCCGCGATTTTGGTATCACCTGTTCCACCACCACCAACTGGGTGTCGAATATGATTATCGGCGCGACCTTCCTGACGCTGTTGGATGCCATCGGGGCGGCGGGCACGTTCTGGCTGTATACCGCGCTGAACGTGGCCTTTATCGGTGTGACCTTCTGGCTGATTCCAGAGACCAAAGGGGTGACGCTGGAGCATATTGAACGCAAGCTGATGAAAGGCGAGAAATTGCGGGATATCGGCGTGTGATGAGTGCCCGGTGGCGGCTACGCCTTACCGGGCCTACAAGGTACGTCAAACGTAGGCCGGGTCAGGCGCAGCCGCCACCCGGCTTTTTTTTACACCTTCGCTAAATACAGCGCCGGCATCCCCTCGGCGTCCGAGGTGTACAGCACCCACTTCCCGTCCGGCGAGAACGACGGATGCGGATGCGTCACCTGGCGGTCGCCGTCCAACACCTTCCAGCTGCTGTTGTGCTGGCAGATCGCTTTTTTGTCGCCAGTTTTCAGATCAAACACCCAGATAAACGGATCGTTGAGGTTGATATCCCCGGTTTTATGCGGTGCGCCGTCGCCGACGACCAGTGAACCATCGTGGTTACTCATCAGGTGAGAGCAGGGCGGAATCTCCATCAGCTGGCGATTTTCCAGCGTTGCAGGATCCGCGCTGTACAGATAGCGGTGCGGGCTGTTTTCCTGATGGGCGACGTAATAGAGCGCAGAGCCGTCCGGCACCCAAAATTCATGCGTAAAGCTCTCGCCTGGCTGCTGCTGGCGCACGCAGCGAACGTTGCTGCCGTCGTTGTTAATCAACCACATGCGGGCGTCAATCGCATCGCGCGGCCCTTCATGGCAGAACGCAACGGTATTGTCGTCGAACGGGCGGTAAATCGGATGACCGAGCCAGCGTTTTTCCTGCAAAATGGTCCGCTGTTCCCCGGTTTTCAGGTCAATATTAATCAGGCGGCATTCCGGGTTAGTGAAGTAGAAGGCGTGGAACTTTGACCAGTCGGTGAGCGGCTGCCAGTCGCTTTTCTTAATCTCAATGCCGACAAGCTGCGTGCAGTCGGAATTGGCAACCCAGGTGCCGTAGGCCACCCATTGGTCATCCACTTCGTAAACCACATGTTCTTCCAGCGTCGTGAGATCCACGCGACGCAGCTGGCGGGT
The DNA here is from genome assembly GCF_965301105.1 of Kluyvera sp. Taxonomy (NCBI): domain Bacteria; kingdom Pseudomonadati; phylum Pseudomonadota; class Gammaproteobacteria; order Enterobacterales; family Enterobacteriaceae; genus Kluyvera; species Kluyvera sp. Next base: position 2,185 of record NZ_CBDKZX010000161.1, on the reverse strand, counting down.
ATCTTTGACGTACCATAATGACTGGTCGTCATCGGAAAGAAAGCCGCCGAAGGTGTTATCGCCAGCACCGTCGGTCAGCTGGGTTGCCTGTTGGGCGGCAATATCCAGTAAGTAATAGTTCCAGTGCCCCTCGAACGCGCCGCCAAAAATCAGCTTGCTCCCATCGCGGGTAAAGCATTTTTGGTAGAAGTAGTTCCGGTGGCAAATAATGTGTGGTGGCGTCATCCGGATCACCTCGTGACCGGTTTCGCTGTCCTTCTGATGGCGGAAATTCAGCGGGATGATTTTGCCTTTCATGTCCTTTCTCCTTGAATAAAAAAATACCCCGCAACCGAAGTTGCAGGGTATTAACACATGATGGCGCGATTAGCGCATTGCGCGTTTCAGGATACGTTCACCCTGGCGCTGGAAGTCGGCTGCCGCGTCTTCAACCGATTTCTGACCATAGTCGATGTACTGCAGAGTGGTACCGAACTGGGCCACGATCTGCGGATCGTCGAAGTACGGAGACACGCTCAGTTTCGCCGGCAGAGACTGTGCCAGACGCAGGCCAGCAACGGACGGATCGCTCTCTTTCAGGATGCCGTCTTCGGTCAAGTATTTCACCGCAACCTTGCTCAGCGGCACGCCACGCTCCAGGCCCAGCGTATCCACGCCTTCTTTGCTGTTCAGCAGGAAGTTGATCACTTTCGCTGCCGCTTCCGGGTTCTTAGTCGACTTACCGATAGACAGCATCTGCGCCGGTTTGAAGAACAGACCCGCGTCGGTGGCGCCCGGCAGCATTGGGTAGCTACCCAGCTCCAGCTTCGCTGGCGGCTTCAGGTTGTCAGAGTATTTGTTAATGGTGGAGTTCCACATGTAGGTACCGCCCCACTCACCCTGAATCCACGGCTTCATCTCATACATGTTGCTCTTACCAAATGACGCATAGTATTTGGTGTCCGGCATCACGTGGCTATCGACCAGCTTTTTATACATCTGGAAGAACTCAACCCACTGCTCTTTGGTGTAGGAGAATTTCTTGGTTTCCGGATTAATCGCCGGGATGTTGTACTTCTGCGTCATATACGAGTTCAGCAGCGCCAGGGTGTCCTGGTGCTCCAGCACTACCGGGTAGTACTGTTTACCCAGCTTGCTTTCAAAGGTTTTACCCGCCGCCATCAGCTCGTCCCAGGTTTTCGGGTATTCAACGCCAGCCTGTTTCCAGGTTTCGTCGTTGAAGTAGAACACGCGCGCGGTGACGGAGATTGGGATCCCGTTCAGCTTGCCGTTGACGGTGGTGGACTGCAGCTCTTTGGCATCAAACTGGCTTAAGTCGATCACGTCCTTCATTTTGTTCAGGTCGTAGAAGCCGTCGCCGTTTTTGGAGAAGATCGGCAGCCAGTTCCAGTTAGTCTGCATCACGTCCGGCTCGGTACCGCCAGCGATCTGGGTGGTCAGACGGGATAAGTGGCCGTCCCAGCCGGTGTATTCCGCTTTTACGTTAATGTCCGGGTTCTGCTTGTGGAACTCTTCCAGCGCCTTCAGTGTGACCTGGTGACGGCCATTGCCGCCCCACCAGGACATACGAAGGTCAACATCCTTAGCCATAGACGGCAGGGCGGTAAGGCCCAGAGTGGCGGAGATTGCTGCGCTTAAAAGCACTTTTTTCATTTTAATACTCCAGATTAGAGGGAGAGGTTCTGTTCAGTTTTAGCGTCAAAAATATGGCATTTATTCATGTCAAACTTAAAGTACACCTTGCGATGAAGCCCCTTCTCAATCATTGGCTTAGCTTCATCTGAAGGGATGCGTGCCGTCAGCTCGTAGTTCGCGACTTTCAGGTAAACGAAGAACTCGTGCCCCATGTTTTCCACGCGGACCATCTCACCGCTGCAGCCGCCTTCAGCGAACGGCTCATCGGACAGGGAGACGAATTCCGGACGAATACCGTAGAACACTTCCTGATTTTCTTGCGCCGTCAGCTTGTTGTGCAGATCTTCGCTCAGCGGCATAAACTCATCGCCAATGCTCAGGTTCAGTCGACCCTCTTTGCTCACCAGTTTACTGGCGCGGATGTTCATTTCCGGAGCGCCGATAAAGCCCGCAACGAACATGTTTTTCGGTTTGTGGTATAGGTTGTCCGGGGTGTCTACCTGCATGATGTGGCCAAGCTTCATCACGCAGATACGGTCGCCCATGGTCA
>NZ_CBDKZX010000160.1:0-3822 GCF_965301105.1 Kluyvera sp. | reverse complement strand
CCGGCATTCCGAGGTTCGAATCCTCGTACCCCAGCCAAATTTTAAAGCTCGCTTCGGCGAGCTTTTTTTGTTTTTGTCCTTTTCAGAATGTCATGGGCCTGATGAGCAAAGTGCCATCAGGCAATGTGCCGGATGGCAGCGCCGCCTTATCCGAACTACAACTACAATCCCAGCGCGTACTTCAGCGCCTGACGTTTTAATACGCCCGCCCGCTGTGCCGCCATTAATCCCACATTACGCAAAATCCGCAGCGGGCCGAGATCGTTGCTGAAACCGGCGTAGAACAGATCCATGCCGCTTTGCATCAGCAGATTGTCCACCCGACGGCGCGACTGATAGCGTTCGAGCACCGGCAGGCTAGCCCAGTCTTCGCCGACGCTGCGTGCGTTCGCCAGCACGTCCAGCAGCGCATCAACGTCGCGGTAGCCCAGATTCACGCCCTGCCCCGCTAGCGGATGAATGGTATGCGCGGCGTCGCCTACCAGCGCCAGCCCCGGCTGCACATACTGCAACGCATGGCGGCGCGTCAGGGGGAATGCCCCTACCGCCACCGGCGTAACATTTCCTAAACGCTCCGGAAAATGCGCGCTGATTTCTCGCTGAAGCTGCGTCATCGACAGCGCCTGTAGCTGGCGAATGCGCGCCGGGGTGTCGTACCACACCAGCGAAGCCCAGTTATCGTAAAGCGGTAAATAAGCACGCGGCCCGGTCGGTGTAAACTGCTGCCAGGTACTGTCACCCGGTTCGTTTTCGGACTTCACGGTGATCAGCATACAGGATTGTGGATACTGCCAGCCGTGCACGCCAATACCCGCCAGTTGCCGCACCTGCGACTGCGCCCCGTCGGCACCGACCACCAGACGAGCAACAATCTCAGTGTCATCCGCCAGATGCAAATGCTGGCCGTGTATTTCGTTTAACGCACTGCCGTGCAGCAGCGTGACCTGCGGATGCGCCTCCAGCGCCTGCCACAGCGCCAGCTGTAGAACATTGTTCTCGACCATATAGCCGAGGTTTGGCAGCTTCAGCTCGGCGGCGTCGAATACCACATGCGCGGTCTGCCACTCCCAGGTCTCAAGACGCCGCCACGGATGCGCGCGCATTGCCAGTACGGCGTCCCACACGCCCAGGCTGCATAACAGCTGCACAGACGCGGCGCTGATGGCGGAAATGCGCACGTCCGGCTGAGCCGTAGGATCAAATGCCGGAGGCGGCGCTTTATCCAGCACCACAACCGAAAAACCATTCTGCGCCAGACCTAACGCTAACGCGCCGCCGACCATCCCACCGCCGATAACGGCGACGTCAGTATGTCGAATTGTCATCATTTATTATCCTTAAAGCCGAATCCCTTAAGTTTACCGGACTTTTGCCCTTTACGGCGAATATCCGCCAGGCTGGTCACAACCGCGTCAAAGCATTACAATACGCGCCCGGCAATGTTGGCTATTCATAATTGAGCAAGAGCAAGGCGATGACAAAAAAACTCCATATTAAAACCTGGGGCTGTCAGATGAACGAATACGATTCATCAAAGATGGCCGATCTGCTGGATGCCACTCATGGGTATCAACTGACTGAAAATGCAGCAGAAGCCGATGTCTTGCTGCTGAACACCTGCTCAATTCGAGAGAAAGCGCAGGAGAAAGTCTTTCACCAGTTAGGCCGCTGGAAATTAATCAAAGCCAAAAATCCAAAGGTCATTATTGGTGTCGGCGGCTGCGTTGCGTCTCAGGAAGGCAAACTCATTCGCCAACGCGCCCACTACGTAGATATTATTTTCGGGCCGCAAACGCTGCACCGTCTGCCAGAAATGATTGACGCCGTACGCAACAATCGTCGCCCGGTGATTGACGTCAGCTTCCCGGAAATCGAGAAGTTTGACCGTCTGCCTGAACCGCGCGCCGAAGGCCCGACCGCATTCGTTTCCATCATGGAAGGCTGTAACAAGTACTGCACTTACTGCGTGGTGCCGTATACCCGTGGTGAAGAAGTCAGCCGCCCATGCGACGACATCTTATTTGAGATTGCCCAACTGGCCGCTCAGGGCGTGCGTGAAGTCAACCTGCTGGGACAGAACGTTAACGCCTGGCGCGGTGAGAACTACGACGGCACCACCGGCTCCTTCGCGGAACTGCTGCGCCTGGTGGCCGCCATTGACGGGATCGACCGCGTGCGCTTCACCACCAGCCACCCAATCGAGTTCACCGATGACATCATCGAAGTCTATCGCGATACGCCGGAGCTGGTGAGCTTCCTGCACCTGCCGATTCAGAGCGGTTCCGACCGCGTGCTGAACCTGATGGGCCGCCCGCACACCGCGCTGGAGTACAAATCGATTATCCGTAAGCTGCGCGCCGCGCGTCCGGATATTCAGATAAGCTCCGACTTTATCGTCGGTTTCCCGGGGGAAACAACCCAGGACTTCGAGCAGACCATGAAGCTGATTGCCGATGTGAACTTTGACGTGAGCTTTAGCTTTGTCTTCTCCGCGCGTCCTGGCACGCCGGCAGCCGATATGGTCGACGATGTACCGGAAGAAGAGAAAAAGCAGCGCCTGTACATTCTGCAGGAGCGTATCAACCAGCAAGCGATGGCCTGGAGCCGCCGTATGCTTGGCACCGTCCAGCGTATTCTGGTAGAAGGTACCTCGCGTAAAAGCATTATGGAGCTGACCGGGCGCACTGAGAACAACCGCGTGGTCAACTTTGAAGGCACGCCGGACATGGTCGGTAAGTTTGTTGACGTGGAAATTATCGACGTCTACACCAACTCCCTGCGCGGCAAGCTGGTGCGCACCGAAGATGAGATGGGCCTGCGAGTGGTTGAAACGCCGGAGTCGGTCATTGCGCGTACCCGCAGAGAGAGCGACCTGGGCGTAGGAATCTACCAGCCTTAATCTTCATGGCCCGTCAACTCTGGCGGGCCTTGTATTTCCTCCTGCCACCCCCATATTTATCGCAATGCTTGCGCCTTTTGACTGCGGCGTGAATAATTCCTTTACGAGCCAAAGACGCGTGTCCTACGGCTATACAGACATAAGAGGAACAGTTTGAACATAGACACTCGCGAAATTACCCTGGAGCCTGCAGACAATGCCCGTCTGCTGAGCCTGTGTGGCCCGTTTGATGACAATATCAAACAGCTGGAGCGACGACTGGGCATCGAAATCAACCGCCGCGATAACCATTTCAAACTGACGGGACGCGCCATCTGCGTGACCGCCGCTGCTGATATTCTGCGTAACCTGTATGTGGACACCGCCCCGATGCGCGGCCAGATTCAGGACATTGAGCCAGAGCAGATCCACCTGGCGATTAAAGAAGCGCGCGTGCTGGAACAGAGCGCCGAGAGCGTGCCGGACTACGGCAAAGCCATCAATATCAAAACCAAGCGTGGGGTGATCAAACCGCGTACGCCTAACCAGGCGCAGTACATCGCCCACATTCTCGATCACGATATCACCTTCGGTATCGGCCCGGCCGGTACCGGTAAAACCTACCTGGCGGTGGCGGCTGCGGTCGACGCGCTGGAGCGTCAGGAAATTCGCCGTATTCTGCTGACCCGTCCGGCGGTTGAAGCGGGCGAAAAACTCGGCTTCCTGCCAGGCGATTTAAGCCAGAAGGTTGACCCGTATCTGCGCCCGCTGTACGACGCGCTGTTCGAGATGCTCGGCTTCGAGAAAGTTGAGAAGCTGATGGAACGTAACGTCATCGAAGTTGCGCCACTGGCCTACATGCGCGGCCGTACGCTGAACGATGCGTTTATCATTCTTGATGAAAGCCAGAACACCACCATCGAACAGATGAAGATGTTCCTGAC
>NZ_CBDKZX010000159.1:0-3823 GCF_965301105.1 Kluyvera sp. | reverse complement strand
AAGCGTTAGAGCACCATGAACTTATCAAGGTGAAAATCGCCTCGGAAGATCGCGAGACCAAAACCTTGATCGTGGACGCTATCGTGCGCGAAACCGGCGCCTGTAACGTACAGGTCATCGGTAAAATGCTGGTGCTTTATCGCCCTGGTAAAGAACGCAAAATCTCGCTGCCACGTTAAGAATATCCTAATTTCTGACACAACATTGTGTTAAATGAGGGTTTTTCTTTACGAGGGCTAGCAACATGCCACGCTCTTATGCTTGATAAAAGGCCGCTATGCGGCCTTTTTCTTATCTTTACACTCAGTCAACATTTTCAGTGTTGAACAAAATTTACAGATAATCCACTGCGATGATTTCGAACTCAACTTCACCGCCCGGTGTACGGATGGTGACTACGTCGTCCTGCTCCTTACCGATAAGGCCACGGGCGATCGGCGAGTTCACAGAAATCAGGTTCTGTTTGAAGTCCGCTTCATCATCGCCCACGATGCGGTAGGTCTGTTCTTCATCGTTATCCAGATTCAACACCTTCACAGTCGCACCAAAGATAACGCGGCCATTATTCGGGATCTTGGTGATGTCGATAACCTGCGCATTAGACAGTTTCGCTTCGATATCTTTGATACGGCCTTCGCAGAATCCCTGCTGTTCGCGAGCAGCATGGTACTCCGCGTTCTCTTTCAGGTCGCCGTGCTCGCGTGCTTCGGCGATGGCCGCAATGATTTCTGGGCGACGTACAGACTTGAGAAAGTCCAGTTCTTCACGCAGTTTTTCTGCACCACGAAGGGTCATCGGAATAGCTTGCATTGTTATACCTCTTAAACATTCCTGTAGGGAGCGGTTCGCCCCGCTCCGGCCGCTAAGCCCGCCTGGGTCGCTATCAACACCAGGCCAGAAGCAAAAGAAAACCGACCCGGGTGCGAAGCCCCAGGTCAGCAGTAATTTTTAATTTGATACGCATTTTACCCCGAAGTTCACTACGGGTCATCGTTTACTTTACAGGGCGTTGGGCCGTAGTATGACGGCTTGTTTCCAGGTTGTTAGCGCGAGATTATGCGATTTTCCAGATTTATCATCGGATTGACCACCAGTATAGCGTTTAGCGTTCAGGCCGCGAATGTTGATGAGTATATCAATCAGCTTCCCGCCGGGGCCAACCTCGCGCTTTTGGTGCAGAAAGTGGGCGCACCCGCGCCGTTGATTGATTACCACGGCCAGCAGATGGCGCTACCGGCCAGTACCCAGAAGGTGCTCACCGCGCTGGCGGCCCTGCTGCAACTTGGCCCTGATTTCCGTTTTACCACCACGCTTGAGACCAAAGGCAGCGTCGATAACGGTACGCTAAAAGGCGACCTGATTGCGCGATTTGGCGGCGATCCGACGCTAAAACGCCAGGATATTCGTAATATGGTGGCGACGCTGAAAAAATCCGGCGTACAAACTATCGACGGCAACGTCCTGATCGATACCTCGATCTTTGCCAGCCACGATAAAGCGCCGGGCTGGCCATGGAACGACATGACCCAGTGCTTTAGCGCACCGCCGGCGGCGGCGATCGTAGACCGCAACTGCTTCTCCATTTCGCTCTACAGCGCGCAGAAGGCAAACGATCTGGCGTTTATTCGTATCGCCTCCTACTACCCGGTCGTTATGTTCAGCCAGGTGCGGACGCTGGCGAAAGGCTCGCCGGATGCGCAGTACTGTGAGCTGGACGTCGTCCCCGGCGATCTCAACCGCTACACGCTCACCGGCTGTCTGCCGCAACGTGCTGACCCGCTACCGCTGGCATTTGCCATTCAGGACGGCGCCAGCTATGCCGGGGCAATCATCAAAGACGAGCTGAAGCAGGCAGGTATAACCTACACCGGTACGCTGCTACGCCAGACGCTGGTTAACGAGCCGGGTACGGTAATCGCCAGTAAGCAGTCGGCACCTTTGCACGACCTGTTGAAGATCATGCTGAAAAAATCGGACAACATGATTGCCGATACCGTGTTCCGCATGATTGGCCATGCGCGCTTTGGCGTGCCGGGCACCTGGCGCGCGGGATCCGATGCGGTGCGGCAGATCCTGCGCCAGCAGGCAGGCGTCGATCTCGGCAACACGATTATCGCCGACGGCTCCGGCCTGTCGCGCCACAATCTGATCTCGCCAGCCACGATGATGCAAGCGCTACAGTACATCGCCCAGCATGATAACGAGCTGAACTTTATCTCGATGCTGCCGCTTGCCGGCCATGATGGTTCGCTCCAGTACCGTGCGGGCCTACATCAGGCGGGCGTCGATGGCAAAGTCTCGGCAAAAACCGGCTCACTGCAGGGTGTGTATAACCTGGCAGGCTTCATCACCACCGCCAGCGGGCAGCGTATGGCCTTTGTGCAGTATCTGTCGGGCTACGCGGTGCCGCCAGCCGATCAGCGTAACCGCCGTATTCCGCTGGTGCGATTTGAGAGTCGGTTGTACAAAGACATCTATCAGAACAACTGATAGTGATGCTGCCGGATGACGCTTGCGCTTATCCGGCCTACGTCACATATAAACAAAACGGGCCGCATTTGCGGCCCGTTGAATATTCCAGGCCGGATAAGACGCGTCAGCGTCGCCATCCGGCACGAGGATTAACGCTTGTAGATGAACTCAACGCCTTCTTCGTCGTCTTCATCCCAATCGTCGTCCCACTCTTCGTCTTCAGCTTCTGCGGCGACTTCGTCAAGCTGCTGACGGTGGTAATCGTCCCACATGAACTCAACTTTCTCTGGCTGTTTCGCTTCTTCCTCCTGAGCAATTGGGTTCTCAATGATGAAGTTCATCACGTCCCAGCACAGGTCTTTGACACCCACCTGGCTTGCCGCGGAGATCAGGTAGTACTTGTCTTCCCAGCCCATCGCTTCCGCAATCGCTTTAGCTTTAGCTTCGGCTTCCGCTTTGTCCATGGTGTCAATTTTGTTGAACAGCAGCCAGCGTGGCTTATTCGCCAGTTTCTCGCTGTATTTCTCCAGCTCACCAATGATGATTTTCGCGTTCTCAGCCGGATCGGAGCCGTCGATCGGATCGATATCGATGATGTGCAGCAGCACGCGGCAGCGCTCAAGGTGCTTCAGGAAGCGAATACCAAGGCCCGCGCCTTCGGATGCGCCTTCAATCAGCCCCGGGATATCGGCAATGACGAAGCTCTTCTCGTTATCGACGCGGACCACGCCAAGGCTCGGCACCAGCGTGGTAAACGGATAGTCCGCCACTTTCGGCTTCGCTGCGGAGACGGCGCGGATAAAGGTCGATTTACCGGCGTTCGGCATCCCCAGCATCCCCACGTCCGCCAGAAGCATCAGCTCCAGCTGCAGATCGCGCTTGTCGCCCGGGGTACCCATGGTTTTCTGACGCGGGGTACGGTTTACGGACGATTTAAAACGGGTGTTGCCCAGACCATGCCAACCGCCCTTAGCCACCATCAGACGCTGACCGTGTTTGGTCATGTCGCCCATGGTTTCACCGGTGCCCTGATCGATAACACGCGTACCGACCGGTACCTTGATGGTCACATCTTTACCGCGTTTACCGGTGCAGTCGCGGCTTGCGCCGTTCTGACCACGCTCAGCGCGGAAGGATTTTTCAAAACGGTAGTCGATCAGGGTATTCAGGTTCTCGTCGGCTTCCATCCATACGTCGCCGCCGTCACCGCCGTCACCGCCGTCCGGGCCGCCTTTCGGAATATATTTTTCACGGCGGAAGCTCACGCAACCATTACCGCCATCACCTGCTACGACCAGGATCGTTGCTTCATCAACAAACTTCATTTTACTCTCCGTAAATCATTCGCCTG
>NZ_CBDKZX010000158.1:0-3920 GCF_965301105.1 Kluyvera sp. | reverse complement strand
GAACGGACACATCAGGTCGATAACTTTGATACCGGTTTCCAGCAGTTCCTGAGAGCTGGACAGCTCTTCGTAGGAAGGTGCAGCGCGGTGGATAGCCCAACGCTCTTCTTCACCGATGTCGCCTTTCATGTCTACCGGGTGACCCAGTACGTTCATGATACGACCCAGTGTTGCTTTACCTACCGGAACTTCGATCGGGTGCTCGAGGTCTTTAACTTCCAGACCGCGACGCAGACCGTCGGAGGAACCCATGGCGATGGTACGCACGATACCGCCACCGAGCTGCTGCTGAACTTCCAGCACCAGCACTTCATTACCATTCTGTACCTCAAGGGCTTCGTACACGCGCGGTACGGCATCCTGAGGGAATTCGACGTCAACTACGGCGCCGATTACCTGGACAATCTTTCCAGTAGCCATCTTAAATCCTCTACGAAATAACCTGGTTAAACCGCGGCGGCCCCCGAGACGATCTCGGTGAGTTCCTGAGTAATGCTGGCCTGACGAGCTTTGTTGTATACCAACTGCAGCTCTTTAATCAGGCTGCCGCCATTGTCGGTCGCGGCTTTCATCGCCACCATACGTGCGGCCTGCTCGCTGGCCAGGTTTTCTACCACGCCCTGATAGACCTGAGATTCGACATAACGACGCAGGAGGGTATCCAGCAGCGCTTTCGGATCGGGTTCGTACAGGTAATCCCAGGTTTTACGTTTCAGATCATCATCTTCTGAAGCCGGTAACGGCAGCAGCTGGGTGATCGTCGGCACCTGAGACATGGTGTTAATAAATTTGTTGCTGACAATATAAAGCTTGTCCAGACGACCTTCGTCGTAGGCCTGCAACATCACTTTTACCGGACCGATCAGTTCGGACAGGGCAGGTTTATCGCCCATACCGGTAACCTGAGCGACAATGTTGCCACCTACGGAATTAAAGAAGGACACACCTTTAGAGCCGATCATTGCGAGGTCGCACTGAACGCCTTTTTCGGTCCATGCCTTCATATCCGCCAGCAGTTTCTTGAACAGGTTAATGTTCAAGCCACCGCACAGACCACGGTCGGTAGACACCACCAGGTAGCCCACGCGCTTAACGTCGCGTTCTTCCAGGTACGGGTGCTTATATTCCAGATTACCGTTCGCAAGGTGACCAATCACTTTGCGCATGGTATCTGCATAAGGACGGCTGGCCGCCATGCGATCCTGCGATTTACGCATTTTGGAAGCGGCGACCATCTCCATCGCTTTAGTGATCTTTTGCGTGTTCTGGACGCTTGCGATCTTACTACGTATCTCTTTTGCGCCGGCCATGAGCTTCTCCTCAATGCCTTGCGGCCTGCCCTAAGGCAAGCCGCCAGACGTTACCAGGATTGGGTTGCTTTGAAGGAATCGAGGATGCCTTTCAGCTTGCCTTCGATTTCGTCGTTATAGCCACCGGACTGGTTGATCTCTTGCATCAACGGAGCGTGATCACGGTCGACGTAAGCCAGCAGAGCGGCTTCGAAGCTACCGATTTTCGCCAGTTCTACATCCGCCAGATAACCACGTTCTGCCGCGAACAGAACCAGAGACTGCTGCGCGACGGACATCGGCGCATACTGTTTCTGTTTCAGCAGTTCGGTCACTTTCTGACCGTGGTCCAGCTGCTTACGGGTTGCATCGTCAAGGTCGGATGCAAACTGGGAGAACGCTGCCAGTTCACGATACTGTGCCAGAGCGGTACGGATACCACCGGACAGTTTCTTCATGATCTTGGTCTGAGCTGCACCACCAACACGGGATACGGAGATACCCGGGTTAACCGCAGGACGAATACCGGCGTTGAACAGGTTGGTTTCCAGGAAGATCTGACCATCGGTAATGGAAATTACGTTGGTCGGAACGAATGCGGAAACGTCACCAGCCTGCGTTTCGATAATCGGCAGCGCGGTCAGAGAACCGGTTTTCCCTTTCACTTCACCTTTGGTGAAGGCTTCAACGTATTCGGCGTTAACACGCGCAGCACGCTCCAGCAGACGAGAGTGGAGGTAGAATACGTCGCCCGGGAATGCTTCACGTCCTGGTGGACGGCGCAGCAGCAGGGAGATCTGACGGTATGCGACAGCCTGTTTAGACAGGTCATCATAAATGATCAGCGCATCTTCGCCGCGGTCGCGGAAGTATTCGCCCATTGCGCAACCGGCATACGGTGCCAGGTATTGCAGTGCAGCAGATTCAGACGCGGTTGCCACAACAACGATGGTGTTAGCCAGCGCGCCGTGTTCTTCCAGTTTACGTACCACGTTAGAAATGGTGGACGCTTTCTGGCCGATAGCCACGTAGACGCACTTGATGCCGGAATCACGTTGGTTGATGATGGCGTCGATTGCCAGCGCGGTTTTACCGGTCTGGCGGTCGCCGATGATCAGTTCACGCTGACCACGACCGATTGGGATCATGGCATCAACGGATTTATAACCGGTCTGAACCGGCTGATCGACGGACTGACGTTCGATTACGCCCGGTGCGATAGCTTCAACGGCGGAGAAGCCGTCGTTGTCCAGCGCGCCTTTACCATCGATTGGTGCACCCAGAGTGTTAACCACACGGCCCAGCAGGCCACGGCCAACCGGAACTTCCAGGATACGGCCAGTACACTTCACCTTCATGCCTTCGGCGAGGTCAGCGTACGGACCCATTACCACCGCACCTACGGAGTCGCGCTCCAGGTTCAGTGCGATAGCGTAACGGTTACCCGGCAGGGAAATCATCTCACCCTGCATACAATCGGCCAGGCCGTGGATGCGGATAACACCGTCACTTACAGAAACAATAGTACCTTCGTTGTGAGCTTCACTCACAACATTGAACTGAGCAATGCGCTGCTTGATCAGTTCGCTGATTTCGGTGGAATTCAGTTGCATGCTCCAGTCCCCTTAAGACTGCAAGACGTCTGCAAGGCGCTCAAGACGGCCGCGTACGCTGCCATCAATGACCATATCACCCGCACGGATGATAACGCCTGCCATTACAGACTTATCGATTTTGCAATTCAGCTTAACTTTGCGTGACAGACGCTTTTCCATCGCGGCGGTGATTTTCGCGAGCTGCTCTTCACTCAACGCATTAGCGGAAATGACTTCTACCTCAGAGGTAGCTTCACTCGCGGCGCGCAGGTGTACAAACTGCTCAAGAACATCAGGGAGCACTTTAAGACGACCGTTTTCAGCCATCACCTTAATCAGGTTCTGACCGTTTTCGTCCAGTTGCTCACCGCATACTGCGATAAACGACGTAGAGAGCGTTTCCGGCGCCAGTGCGCCAGACAGAAGCTCTGCCATTTGTTCGTTCTTCGTCACTTCGGCGGCAAACGCCAGCATGTCCTGCCAGCGATCTACGCTTTTGTGTTCGACGGCAAAGTCAAAAGCTGCTTTGGCGTAGGGGCGAGCTACCGTAACAAATTCAGACATCAGCCCCTCCCTCCTTACAGTTCAGCGACAAGTTTATCCACGATGTCGCTGTTAGCAGCTTCATCCACGGAACGTTCGATGATCTTCTCGGCGCCAGCAACAGCCAGGATAGCGACTTGCTTACGCAGTTCTTCGCGAGCACGTTTACGCTCGGCGTCGATTTCTGCCTGAGCCTGTGCCACGATTTTAGTACGTTCCTGCTCTGCTTCAGCTTTGGCTTCGTCCAGGATCTGGGAGCGACGTTTGTTCGCCTGCTCGATGATAACCTGGGCTTCCGCTTTTGCTTTTTTCAGCTGGTCGGTCGCATTGGCCTGTGCAAGGTCCAAATCCTTTTTAGCTCGTTCTGCAGAAGAAAGACCGTCAGCAATCTCTTTTTGACGTTTTTCGATGGCAGCCATTAACGGCGGCCATACGTATTTCATGCAGAACAGAACGAACAGGACAAACGCGATGGCCTGGCCGAGGATTGTTG
>NZ_CBDKZX010000157.1:0-3943 GCF_965301105.1 Kluyvera sp. | reverse complement strand
ACGTGGCCCGGGCCTTCAATCATCACCTGCACGTCGTATTCCCAGGCGATTTTGGTCAGCTCGCCCAGCGTATGCAGCTCGGAGAACTGCGCTTCGTCGTTGGCGTCCTGAATGGAGCCGGGGCGCAGGCCGTCGCCCAGCGACAAGGAGACGTCGTAGGCGGCGCAAATTTCGCAGATCTCGCGGAAATGTTCGAACAGGAAGTTCTCTTTGTGATGGGAGAGACACCACTTTGCCATGATAGAACCGCCGCGCGAGACAATCCCGGTCAGGCGTTTGGCGGTCATTGGCACGTAGCGCAGCAGCACGCCCGCGTGAATGGTGAAGTAGTCGACGCCCTGTTCAGCCTGCTCCAGCAGCGTGTCGCGGAACGCTTCCCAGGTAAGGTCTTCGGCGATCCCGTTGACCTTCTCCAGCGCCTGGTAGATCGGGACGGTGCCGATCGGTACCGGGCTGTTACGCAGGATCCATTCGCGGGTTTCGTGGATATAGCGGCCGGTGGAGAGATCCATCACCGTGTCTGCGCCCCAGCGCGTTGACCACACCAGTTTTTCTACCTCTTCTTCGATAGAGGAGGTGACGGCAGAGTTGCCGATGTTCGCGTTAACCTTCACCAGGAAGTTACGACCGATGATCATCGGCTCGGATTCCGGGTGGTTGATGTTGGCGGGAATAATCGCGCGGCCCGCGGCGACTTCATCACGCACGAATTCCGGCGTAATGTTTTCCGGCAGGCGCGCGCCAAAGCTCATCCCCGGATGCTGGTGGCGCAGCACTTCACTGCGAATGCGCTCGCGGCCCATGTTTTCACGGATGGCGATGAACTCCATTTCGGGAGTGACGATCCCCTGGCGGGCGTAGTGTAACTGGGTGACGCGCTTGCCCGCTTTGGCGCGTTTCGGCGTCAGCAGGCCGGTAAAGCGCAGCTCGTCCAGACCATCGTCGGCCAGACGTTCTTTGGTGTAAGCCGAGCTACGGTCGTCTAATTCTTCGCTATCGTTGCGTGCATCAATCCACGGCTGGCGCAGTTTCGCCAGACCCTGCTGGACGTTAATCGCCACCTCAGGATCGCCATACGGGCCGGAGGTGTCGTACACCGGCACGGCTTCGTTCTCTTCAAACTGCGGGTTGTCTTTACTGCCGCCGATGAGCGTCGGGCTCAGTTGAATTTCACGCATCGGAATGCGGATATCCGGCTGTGAGCCGGTGATATAGATGCGTTTTGACTCAGGAAAGGCGGTCCCTTCCAGCGTATTGATAAAGTGTTGCGCCTGGGCGCGTTGTTCACGGCGTGATGGTTTAGTAGTGACAGACATAGCTCATTCCAAAAAAGTAAGGACGTGGCTTGTCAGACGACGGATGGAGTAATGGATGTGCGCCGCCCGTAAAGGCAGCAGCATAAAGCTGAATTACTCTTGTTCCCTTCGCAGGTCTTAACCTGATCAGGTTCCGCGGATCCCGAATTAACGGTCTCAGCCCGTGCTTGCGCACCAGGCACTCCGACAAGAAGTAACCTCTATCTTAGAGGTAATGATTGTAAACTACTCGTTAATGCGGCAAATCTCAAGCCGGGCGTTTTATTTCATCCTGGCCGAGCGCCTCGAAGGTCAGCATGATGAGCTGATCCTCTAATAGAAAACGGGCTTCCAGCGCTTCACCAATATCGGACAACGCCTGCTGAAACGCATACACGTTATCCTGGTCGATAGCGTTCTCCAGCGCAGAGTCGTAGTAGTCCATAATTTGTTGGGTATTGGCGTCCAGCAGCGGCCAGATTTTGCTGGCGTTTAAAAGCGGACTGTTGCCTTCCATTTTATGGATAATACGTTCATAAATACTGAAATGACCGGCAGAAAGGTAGTCGACCAGCCGCTGACAAAAGTCATCAAGCGCCTTTTCATTAAGACGCATAAATGATTCTTTGCCAGGCTTAAGGCCAACCAGATTGTAGTAAGCCACGAGCAGGTGCTTACGAATATTCAGCCAACGGTCGACCAGTCTGTGGTGTCCATGAATTCGCTCTTTTAGACTTTCTAACTGGTTTAACATAGGTTGACCCCGCATCGATAAGATTAAAATCTGCTCACGTCATTATGTAATAATAATGTTAACAACATGCCTGTGAAGCAAAGGTAGCGCAAGAGATATGGATCGTATTATTGAAAAATCGGATCGCGGCTGGTGGATCGTCAGCCACGAACAAAAATTATGGTTGCCCGGTGGGGAAATACCAATTGGCGAAGCGGTAAATTTCGATCTTGTGGGCCAGCGCGCACTCCAGATTGGCGAGTGGGAAGGCGCTCCTGTCTGGTTGGTACAGCAGCAACGCCGCCATGATATGGGCACCGTGCGCCAGGTGCTCGACCAGGATGTGGGGCTGTTTCAACTCGCCGGACGCGGCGTACAGCTGGCTGAGTTTTATCGCTCGCATAAGTTCTGCGGCTACTGCGGCCACACCATGCATCCGAGTAAAACCGAGTGGGCGATGCTGTGCAGCCACTGTCGCGAACGCTACTATCCGCAAATTGCCCCATGCATTATCGTCGCGATCCGCCGTGAAGATTCCATCCTGCTGGCTCAGCATGTTCGCCACCGCAACGGCGTGCATACCGTGCTGGCCGGTTTTGTCGAAGTCGGGGAAACCTTAGAGCAAGCGGTCGCGCGTGAGGTGATGGAAGAGAGCGGCATTAAGGTGAAAAACCTGCGCTACATTACTTCGCAGCCGTGGCCGTTCCCGCAGTCGTTGATGACGGCGTTTATGGCGGAGTACGACAGCGGCGATATCGTCATCGATCCGAAAGAGCTGCTTAACGCTAACTGGTATCGCTATGACGATCTGCCGCTTCTACCGCCGCCGGGAACCGTCGCGCGTCGCCTGATCGAAGATACTGTGGCAATGTGTCGGGCTGATTACGACTGACATGTTACAATAGGCGCATCAACGCTAAAGGAATGTGAAAATGAGCGAACTGAAGAACGATCGTTACCTGCGCGCGCTGCTGCGCCAGCCCGTAGACGTCACCCCGGTATGGATGATGCGCCAGGCAGGCCGCTATTTACCGGAGTACAAAGCGACCCGCGCCCAGGCCGGCGATTTTATGTCGCTGTGCAAAAACGCCGAGCTGGCCTGTGAAGTGACGCTGCAGCCGCTGCGCCGCTATCCGCTCGATGCGGCGATCTTGTTCTCGGATATCCTGACTATTCCCGATGCGATGGGGCTGGGGCTGTACTTCGAAGCCGGAGAAGGCCCGCGTTTTACCTCGCCAATTACGACCAAAGCCGACGTTGAAAAACTGCCGATTCCGGATCCAGAAGGTGAACTGGGCTACGTGATGAATGCGGTGCGGACCATCCGCCGCGAGCTGAAGGGTGAAGTGCCGTTGATCGGTTTCTCCGGCAGCCCGTGGACGTTGGCAACCTACATGGTCGAAGGCGGCAGCAGCAAGGCCTTCACCGTGATTAAAAAGATGATGTATGCCGACCCTAAAGCGCTGCATCTGCTGCTTGATAAGCTGGCGCAGAGCGTCACGCTGTATCTGAACGCGCAGATTAAAGCGGGCGCACAGTCGGTGATGATTTTCGACACCTGGGGCGGCGTGCTCACTGGCCGCGATTACCAGCAGTTCTCCCTGTACTACATGCATAAAATCGTCGATGGCCTGCTGCGTGAGAACGACGGTCGTCGCGTACCGGTAACGTTGTTCACCAAAGGCGGTGGGCAGTGGCTGGAAGCGATGGCAGAAACCGGCTGCGACGCGCTGGGGCTTGACTGGACCACCGATATCGCCGACGCACGTCGTCGCGTGGGCCATAAAGTGGCGCTGCAAGGCAATATGGACCCGTCCATGCTGTACGCTCCGGCGCCGCGCATCGAGGAAGAAGTGGCGACGATTCTGGCCGGTTTTGGTCAGGGCGAAGGTCACGTCTTCAACCTCGGCCACGG
>NZ_CBDKZX010000156.1:0-3946 GCF_965301105.1 Kluyvera sp. | reverse complement strand
TGGTTTTCGTAGTGTATAAAATGTTGAAAAATTTGCAACTAAATCCCGGCAGGTCATACCACGATTTTACGCTATTTTGCGGGTTTTTGCCCTCATAACGCAAATGATTTTGCACTAATCATGCTCAGACATACGTAGATTGCCCGTTGTCTGAGCACTTTGTGCAAAACACGATCAGACCATGTACATCCCGCCGTTTACGTGCAACGTTTCACCAGTGATGTAACTTGCTTCGTCGGAGGCCAAAAATGCAACCGCACTGGCGATTTCATTTGGAGAGCCGAGGCGCCCCGCAGGAACTGCCGCCAGTGTACCCGCACGCTGCTCATCGGTCAGCGCACGCGTCATGTCCGTTTCAATAAAGCCCGGAGCAACAACGTTTACAGTAATGCCACGAGACGCAACTTCGCGCGCCAGTGATTTACTGAAGCCGATCAGACCTGCTTTCGCCGCAGCGTAGTTAGCCTGACCCGCATTTCCCATGGTACCAACCACAGAACCGATAGTGATGATACGCCCATGACGCTTTTTCATCATAGCGCGCATTACCGCTTTTGACAGACGGAAAACAGATGACAGGTTGGTTTCGATGATATCGTTCCACTCGTCATCTTTCATGCGCATTAACAGGTTATCACGAGTAATCCCGGCATTATTGACCAGAATGTCGACTTCGCCAAATTCCGCGCGGATATTTCCCAGAACAGATTCAATAGATGCCGGGTCGGTCACATTCAACATCAGACCTTTACCATTGGCACCCAGATAGTCGCTGATCGCCTGCGCGCCGCTTTCGCTGGTCGCAGTGCCGATAACTTTTGCGCCGCGAGCGACGAGAGTTTCAGCGATTGCGCGGCCAATACCGCGGCTTGCACCTGTTACCAGGGCAATTTTTCCTTCAAAGCTCATGCTTTCCTCTTTTATTGCGCAAGTGCCGCTGACAGGGCAGCCGGCTCATTGATGGCCGATGCAGTCAGGGTATCTACAATACGTTTGGTCAGGCCGGTGAGAACTTTACCCGGGCCAACTTCATACAGGTGCTCTACGCCCTGGGATGCCATAAACTCAACGGTTTTGGTCCACTGAACCGGGCTGTACAGCTGGCGAACCAGCGCGTCGCGAATCGCGTCGCCGTCGGTTTCGCACTTCACGTCGACGTTGTTCACTACCGGAACGGTCGGCGCGTTAAAGGTGATTTTCTGCAGCTCAACCGCCAGTTTCTCCGCAGCTGGCTTCATCAGCGCGCAGTGAGACGGCACGCTGACCGGCAGCGGTAGCGCACGCTTAGCGCCAGCGGCTTTACAGGCGGCACCTGCACGTTCAACCGCTTCTTTATGACCGGCGATAACCACCTGGCCCGGCGAGTTGAAGTTAACCGGAGAAACAACCTGCCCTTCAGCAGATTCTTCACACGCTTTAGCAATAGAAGCATCGTCGAGGCCGATGATCGCCGACATGCCGCCGGTGCCTTCCGGAACCGCTTCCTGCATGAATTTGCCACGCATCTCAACCAGACGTACCGCGTCAGCGAAAGCAATTACGCCCGCGCAAACCAGCGCGGAGTATTCGCCCAGGCTGTGACCGGCCATCAGCGCCGGTGCTTTACCGCCCTGCTGCTGCCATAAACGGTACAGCGCAACGGAAGCCGTCAGCAGCGCAGGCTGAGTCTGCCAGGTTTTGTTCAGCTCTTCAGCAGGACCCTGCTGAGTCAGCGCCCACAGATCATAGCCCAGGGCTGCGGAAGCTTCATGAAAAGTTTCTTCGATAACCGGGTAGGTCGCTGCCAGTTCAGACAGCATGCCTACCGCCTGTGAACCCTGCCCCGGGAACACGAAAGCGAATTGCGTCATGTTTTTTATCCTTATACTTAGAAACGAACCAGCGCAGAGCCCCAGGTGAAACCGCCGCCGAAGGCTTCCAGCAGCACCAGTTGACCGCGCTTAATACGGCCGTCGCGGACAGCTTCGTCAAACGCGCACGGCACGGAAGCGGCCGAGGTATTACCGTGACGGTCAAGGGTCACCACGACGTTGTCCATGGACATACCGAGCTTTTTCGCCGTCGCGCTGATAATACGTAAGTTCGCCTGGTGCGGCACCAGCCAATCCAGCTCAGAACGGTCGAGGTTGTTAGCTTCCAGCGTTTCATCAACGATGTGCGCCAGCTCGGTCACCGCGACTTTAAAGACTTCGTTACCGGCCATCGTCAGATGGATGGAGTTTTCCGGGTGGACGCGATCGGCGTTCGGCAGCGTCAGCAGCTTACCGTAGCTACCATCTGCATGCAGATGGGTAGAGATAATCCCCGGCTCTTCGGATGCGCCCAGCACGACGGCGCCCGCGCCATCACCGAAGATAATGATCGTGCCGCGATCGGTTGGATCGCAAGTACGCGCCAGCGTATCCGCACCGACAACCAGCGCGTATTTCACCGCGCCGGACTTCACGTACTGATCGGCCACGCTCAGCGCATAGGTAAAGCCTGCGCATGCCGCAGCGATATCAAATGCCGGCGCGCCTTTCACACCCAGCATGTCCTGAATCTGGCAGGCCGCGCTCGGGAACGCATGGGTAGCGGAAGTGGTCGCAACCACAATCAGCCCCAGTTCGCTTGCCTCGATGCCCGCCATATCCAGCGCGCGTTTGGCCGCTTCGTAACCCAGCGTAGACACGTTTTCATCAGGGCCAGCAATACGGCGCTCACGGATACCTGTACGGGTGACAATCCACTCGTCAGACGTATCAACCATTTTTTCCAGATCGGCGTTAGTCCGCACTTGCTCAGGCAGATAGCTGCCGGTACCAATAATCTTCGTATACATGTACGCTCAGTCACTTTTCGCTAATATAGCCGCCCAATTTGACTCACGGCGCTGCTGGCTTGATTACCTGCCAGATTCCGCTCTGTCAAACCCTGCGGGGTATACGGATTCCAGGCGAGCGGCAATTCGCTGAGGAACTTGTCGCTGCACCGCCTGCACTGCCTGTTCAATCGCGACCTCAAATGCTCGCTGATTGGCCGCACCATGACTCTTAATCACCGTGCCGCGCAATCCTAACAGACAGGCGCCATTATACTGGTCGGGGTTGAGGTGACTGAATCGCCTTGTCAGGCTTTTTTGTAACCAACGCTTTAATAAAATCAGCCACCACGACCGTTTTTTCCCCTCGCTCTGCGATTTCAGCAGCGAAAGGAACATACGCACTACCCCTTCCATCGTCTTTAAGGTGACGTTTCCTGTAAAGCCGTCGCAAACCAGAACGTCGGTTTTGCCCGTTAACAGCTCATTGGCTTCAAGATAGCCGATATAGTTCAGAGAAGAGATTGTTTTTAGCACTAATGAGGCGTCACGAATACTATCATGACCCTTAATCTCTTCTTCGCCGATGTTAAGCAAGGCCACGCGCGGGTTAGCAATCCCCAGCACTTCCTCCGCCATCACCGACCCCATGACGGCAAACTGCACCAGCATGGTACTGTCACAGTCGACGTTAGCGCCGAGATCCAGCACTACCGTCTTGCCCTTCTGCTGATGCGGTAACACCGTCACCAGCGCCGGGCGCTCAATTCCCTGAATGGGCTTGAGCAGCAATTTAGCAAGCCCCATCAGCGCGCCGGTATTTCCTGCACTGACACAGGCTTCAGCCCGCCCTTCTTTCACCATCTCCAGCGCCACACGCATTGAACTACCGCGGCTGTGGCGGATAGCATGCGATGGCCGCTCATCACTGGCAATAACCGACTGGGCAGGAATAATCTGCAAACGCGAACGTTGTTCGAAGTCAGCTCTGGCAAGTAATGGCGTAATGTCGTCGGGATTACCGACTAATAGAAGTGAGAGTTGCGGATTAGAACTCAGTGCCTGCAATGCTGCAGGCACCGTCACGGAAGGGCCAAAATCGCCCCCCATGACATCTAACGCCAGGGTTAGACGTGTCAAGGTATC
>NZ_CBDKZX010000155.1:0-3975 GCF_965301105.1 Kluyvera sp. | reverse complement strand
ATACGGACGATTTCGCCGAAGCCTAAGGTCACAATCGCCAGATAGTCACCGCGCAGACGCAGTACCGGGAAGCCCAACAGGAAACCGGCAGCGGCAGAGACCAGCCCGGCGATTGGCAGACAGGTCCAGAAGCCGAGGCCGTAATAGTGGTTCAGCAGCGCGAAAGTGTAGGCGCCGATGGCATAAAAGCCGCCGTAGCCCAGCACCAGCAGGCCGGACAGCCCCACCACCACGTTCAGACCCAAGCCCAGAATAATATAAATCATGGTCAGGGTCGCGATATCGACCGTACCGCGCGAGACCATAAACGGCCACGCCACGGCAATCACCAGCAGCGCAATCAGGAACAGCTTTTGTTTGACCGTCGAGCCGTCAATCGCCGGCAGAATAAACTTCGGCCCGGAGACGCTCTTCAGCCCTTTCTGGAACAGAGGGCGCAGCAGCTGGAAGAAAAAGACCACCGCGGTGCCAATAAAGATCCACTGCCAGCGGATATCCGCCGCGCTGCCGACCACCAGCTTAGTGCCATCGAGCTGCAACTGCACGCCCATAAAGACGCCCGCCAGGACGAAGAACATCGCCGCCGACAGCAGCGCCATCGCAAATTGCATCGGTTTCATACTTTCTCTACCTCCGGGCGGCCCAGAATACCGGTCGGCATCACCAGCAGTACCACGATCAGCAGCGCGAACGACACAACGTCTTTATATTCGGTGCTCAGGTATGCCGACGACAGCGCTTCCGCAATGCCGAGGATCAGCCCACCGATCATCGCCCCTGGAATACTGCCGATACCGCCGAGAACTGCGGCGGTGAAGGCTTTCATCCCGGCCATAAAGCCGATATACGGGTTGATAACGCCGTAGAACTGGCCGAGCAGCACGCCCGCCACCGCCGCCATCGCCGCGCCAATCACGAAGGTCAGCGCGATCACGCGGTCAGTGTTAATGCCAAGCAGGCTGGCCATTTTCAGGTCTTCCGCGCAGGCGCGACAGGCGCGGCCCATACGGGAGTAGCGAATGAACAGCGTCAGCGCCAGCATGGCAATAAAGGTCACAATCCAGATAACCAGCTGCATGGTGGTGATAGAGGCGGAGAAGTTATCGCTGCTGCCCACAATCCACTGACCGTTAAACAGGCTCGGCAACGCGATATCGCGCGAACCCTCGGTCAGGCTGACGTAGTTTTGCAGGAAGATAGACATCCCGATAGCGGAGATCAGCGCGATCAGACGCTTGGAGTTTCGCACCGGGCGATAGGCCACCCGTTCAATGCTCCAGCCGTAGGCGCTGGCAATGACAATCGCCCCGATAAAGCCCGCCGCCACCAGCAGCCAGCTGGTGTCGATGCCCATCATCATCAGCGCGGCGATGATCATAAAGGAGACATAACTACCGATCATGTACACCTCGCCGTGGGCGAAGTTGATCATGCCGATAATCCCGTACACCATGGTGTAACCGATGGCGATCAGTGCATAGGTGCTTCCCAGCGTTACGCCGTTAAACATCTGCTGCACAAAGTAGAGAACCTGCTCTGACATAAATTAGCCTTTTGCTACCCCTGCGGATCTACGCCCGCCAGGGGGAAATGAAGGTTACTTCACCGCGGTGGATGAGCCGTCGGCGTGCCACTGGAAGACGCCAAATTCAAAGCCTTTCAGATCGCCTTTGTCGTCCCAGCTCAGCGGCCCAATCACGGTTTTCGCGCCGTTTGCTTTTAAGTCTTTAATCAGCGCCTGAGGATCATCGCTGCCGGTACGTTCCATGGCGGTTGCCAGAGACTGTACGGCGGCGTAGGTGATCCACACATACGGACCGCTCGGATCTTTCTTCTGCGCTTTCAGGGCATCGACGATAGCGCTGTTTGCCGGATCCTGGTCATAGCGTTTTGGCATGGTAACCAACATGCCTTCCGCCGCATCGCCCGCGATGTTCGACAGCGAGGCGTTACCCACGCCTTCCGGCCCCATAAACTGCGTTTTCAGCCCTACGGCGCGCGCCTGACGCAGCATCTGGCCCATTTCCGGGTAGTAGCCGCCGTAGTAAACGAAGTCGATATTCTCTTTTTGCAGACGGGCAATCAGCGCGGAGAAGTCTTTTTCACCGGCGGTGATGCCATCGAAGAAGACGATATTGCCGCCGCCTTTTTTCAGCCCGTCCTGCACCGAGCGCGCCAGGCCTTCGCCATACTGCTGTTTGTCGTGAATGATGGCGATGCGTTGCGGCTTCACTTTATTGAGGATGTAGTTTGCCGCCGTCGGCCCCTGAGAGGAATCCAGGCCCGCGGTGCGCATGATGTACTGATAGCCGCGCTGGGTCAGTTCCGGGTTGGTCGCCCCCGGAGAGATCATCAGAATGCCTTCATCTTCATAAATATCGGAAGCAGGCTGTGTGGAAGAAGAACACAGGTGGCCGATGACATATTTAATGCCGTCGTTGACGATTTTGTTAGCCACCGCCACCGCTTGTTTCGGGTCGCAGGCGTCGTCGTACTCAACGCCCACCAGTTTGTCGCCCTTAATGCCGCCCTTCGCGTTGATATCCTTAATGGCCTGGCGCGCGCCGTTGAACTCCATGTCGCCCCACTGCGCGACCGGGCCGGACATCGCCCCGACAACCGCAACCTTGATATCGTCAGCAAAAGCCGCGTGAGACATAGCCAGCGCGATCATCCCTGCGATTACTGTTTTTGTATTCCTTTTCATACTTCGGGATCCTCATTCGTGATGTCGTGTTTACACGTCGTGGCGTGTATATATTTTGTAATTTAGTGGTTAAAAAGCATTCTGTACTTTTAATATACAACGCTATTTTTGCCATTATCTTTAATGGGTTAGCGCAGCTTTTTGGCTAAAAACAGACTAAATTCTCTATTTTTCAGTCTATTAAGGAAAGATAATATTCTGATTTTTGCCATAGATAAACAAAAAAAAGTCCGCCATACAGCATAAAATAACGGCATAAAGAGCCGAATAAAACGCTGGTTTTTAGGTTAAAACTCTGTCTATTTTTCGATCCATACTGTTTCAAGCTGCCTATGTGAATATCGAAAAACGAATCACCTGGCTGCCAGGGTAAAAAAGAGAAAGCCTGCGGCAGAATAAATTGAGTACACTGACCGCCATTTTCGCGACTGGAGCCCACCGCCCATGAAACTGACCATCATTCGTTTAGAGACCTTTAGCGACCAGGACCGCATCTGCCTTGGCAAGATCTGGCCGGATCGTGTTCCCGCCGAATCAGCCCTCGACGATACTCACCGTTTGTATGTCGCCCGCTTTAACGAGCGCCTGCTGGCCGCCGTGCGCGTGACGCTGAGTGAACATCAGGGCGAGCTGCGCGATTTATGCGTGCGCGAAGTGACCCGCCGACGCGGCGTGGGACAGTATCTGCTGGAAGAGGTGATGCGCGATAACCCGCAGGTCAGCCGTTGGCTGCTCAGCAAAGCGGGCGCGGAAGAGAGTCTGGAAATGGCGGCGTTTGCCAAAGCGCTGGGCTTTGCATCCAGGGAACAGGGCTGGGTGCGAGGGTAGTTTGAACCACTCGGTGTAGGCCGGATAAGCGCAGCGCCATCAGGCACTGCCGCATACATTGCCGGATGGCGGCGTACGCCTTATCCGACCTACATTGAGAGCGACTTACTTCGCGTCGGTCGCCGTACCGTTGGCGTGCCAGTTGAAGATACCGAATTCGAAGCCTTTCAGGTCACCCTTCTCATCCCAGGACAGCGGGCCCATTACGGTATCCACGGTGCTTGCCTTGAGGAATTTGGCGATCTCAGCCGGATCGTCAGAGTGGTTCAGACCCGCCTGCAGAGACTGCAGCGCCGCGTAGGTGGTCCACACGAACGCACCGCTCGGATCCTGTTTCTTGGCCTTGATTGCGTCAACGATCGGTTTGTTCGCCGGAACCTGGTCATAGTTCTTCGGCTTGGTCACCAGCAGGCCTTCAGCAGATTCACCCGCGATGTTAG
>NZ_CBDKZX010000154.1:0-4006 GCF_965301105.1 Kluyvera sp. | reverse complement strand
TCTGCGGAGCTGGCGGCGGTTGCGGCGCTGATCGGCAAACTGCCAACGCCGGAAGAGTACCAGACCTACGTAGCGCAGGTGGATAAGACGGCGGTGGATACCTACCGTTACCTGAACTTCGACCAGCTCTCTCAGTACACTGAGAAAGCGGACGGCGTGATTTTCCAGACGGCGGTCTAATCGCATAGCCCGGACGAGGCGCATTAGCGCCGACTCCGCGAGCGTCCCCGGCGACACGTTATTTGGCCGGGTAGCAAAGGTGAGAGTTTCGGCTCTCGCCTTTTTTATTTTTCTATTCCTCCCGCGGCGACGCTGTTTTTATTCCTCCAGACTGCGATAATTACCAACAGGTACAATGCAGCGGTGACGCATTGCCTTTGTAGAGGAACAGATCATGGATTATGAATTTCTGCGCGACGTTACCGGAGGGGTAAAAGTACGAATGTCGATGGGCCACGAGGTGGTCGGTCACTGGTTTAATGAAGAGGTTAAAGACAACCTCTCGCTACTGGATGAAGTGGAAGAGGCTGCACGTACCGTTAAAGGCAGCGAGCGTTCATGGCAGCGCGCCGGGCATGAATACACTCTGTGGATGGACGGCGAAGAAGTGATGGTTCGCGCTAATCAGCTGGAATTTTCCGGCGACGAAATGGAAGAGGGAATGAGCTACTACGACGAGGAGAGCCTGTCGCTCTGCGGCGTGGAAGATTTCCTGCAGGTAGTCGCTGCATACCGCGAGTTTGTGCAACAGCGTTAATCCATGCGGAGCCTGCGGGCTCCGCCATGTCTGTCACTTCACGTAAGCCAGCAGGCTTAACGAATCACGCGCCAGCGCCTTACATTTCTTCGCCGTTGGGATGCCGATGCCGCTGAGGTCACGGTAGCTGTCTTCACCCAGCGCCTTCATGTTAAACGTATCGTAATTGCTGAGATCCCACTGGTTCTGCTGCGCGAAAAAGACCAGCGCGCGACGGATTTGGGTATTAGGCAGGTTCTGGTAGCCGCAGTCGTTTTTCAGAAACACAAATACCGCCGTCAGATCGGCCATATCTTCCGCTTCAGACTCGCTTAAAGCATAACTCGAGCTGGACATCGCCAGCAGCGATCCAAGCAGCACCGTTCGGAAAAACGTCTTCATTTCTTCTACCTTACATCGTCGATATTCCACGTTAACATATTTACCCACAACACGGGGAGCATTATTCATGGCTTTCCGCTTGACCTTCCTGCAGGGGGAGGGTTTAAGCTCAAATAATCACCACAAGCCGAAAAGGAAGTACCGATGCATCGTCGTGATTTTCTCAAATTAAGCGCCGCCGTCGGCGTTGCCAGCGCCTTGCCGCTATGGAGCCGTGCGGTATTTGCCGCTGAACGTCCTACGCTCGCCATTCCGCCGATCCTTACCGCCGACGCGAATAACCAGATCCTGCTGACCGTGCAGGCCGGGAAAACGCAGTTTGCGGGGAAAGCGGCGACCACCTGGGGCTATAACGGCAACCTGTTGGGCCCGGCTATTCGTCTGCAGCAGTGGACTCCTGCCACGGTCAAAATTCAGAATATGCTCCCGGAAGAGACCACCGTGCACTGGCACGGTCTGGAAGTGCCAGGTGAAGTCGATGGTGGCCCACAGGGGATCATTCAGCCCGGTGCCAGCCGCACGGTGAGCTTTACGCCGATGCAGCGAGCGGCGACCTGCTGGTTCCATCCGCATCAGCACGGTAAAACCGGGCATCAGGTCGCGATGGGGCTGGCTGGACTGGTGCTGATTGAGGATGAAGACAGCCAGAAGCTGATGCTGCCTAAGCAGTGGGGTATCGACGATATTCCGGTGATTATGCAGGACAAAAAATTCACCGCGGCGGGCGAGATTGATTACCAGCTGGATGTGATGAGCGCTGCCGTTGGCTGGTTTGGCGATATGCTGCTGACTAACGGCGCGCCGTTCCCGCAGCATGCGCCGCCGCGGGGCTGGCTGCGCCTGCGCCTGCTCAACGGCTGTAACGCGCGCTCGCTGACGCTGGCTATCAGCGACAAACGCCCGATGTATGTGGTGGCGAGCGACGGCGGCCTGCTGGCCGAGCCGGTAAAAGTGAACGAGCTACCCATGCTGATGGGCGAGCGTTTTGAAGTGCTGGTGGATGCGCGCGATGGCAAAGCATTCGACCTGGTGACGCTGCCGGTCACCCAGATGGGGATGGCGGTTGCGCCGTTTGATAAGGCCGTACCGGTGCTGCACATCCAGCCGATCGGTATTCCCGGCTCTGGTACGCTGCCGGATACGCTGGCGAAAATGCCCGCGTTGCCGTCACTGGACGGCCTGACCGAGCGTAAGCTCCAGCTATCGATGGATCCCATGCTCGATATGATGGGTATGCAGGCATTGATGAAGAAATACGGCAATCAGGCGATGGGCGGAATGGATCATGGCGACATGATGGGCCACGGCGGTATGAAAATGGACCACGGCAATATGGGCCACATGCAGCACGGCGAAGGCGGGTTCGATTTCCATAATGCCAATAAGATCAACGGTAAAGCCTTTGATATGAATCAGCCGATGTTCGCGGCGGAAAAGGGCAAGTTCGAGCGCTGGGTGATTTCCGGCGAGGGCGACATGATGCTGCATCCGTTCCATATTCACGGTACCCAGTTCCGCATTTTGCGGGAAAACGGCCAGCCGCCGGCGGCGCATCGCTCGGGCTGGAAAGATACGGTGCGCGTGGAAGGCGGCGTGAGCGAAGTGCTGGTGAAGTTCGATCATGAGGCCCCGAAAGATCAGGCCTATATGGCGCACTGTCACCTGCTGGAGCATGAAGATACCGGCATGATGCTGGGCTTTACCGTCTAGCGAGAAACCGGGTAGCGTCGCCGCTACCCGGTAACGGCTGGCGGGCGATACAAATTTCCGTCGTATCAAACGGATAAATTAAATATATACTCGTGTGGCTAACAATTAATCACGAGGTGAACATGTCTCTCTTTGGTAAGGTTCTGGCAGCGTCTTTGGTCATGATGGTGGCGGTGTCAGCACAGGCTGACATGAAGATGGAACGTAAAAACATTCCCGAGCTGAAGTTGAGCATCGAGATCCCGCAGGCGTTCACGCCGATGCCTGACGATATGGCAAAAATCAAATACCCGTCAGAAAACCGGCCGCAGGTTATTTATAGTGATGAACGTGGAAAAGCATCCTTGGGGGTGAGTAACGGACGTCACGCGCTGCCCGCAGATAAGCTCGATGTGGCAAAGGACGCGACGCTGAAAATGCTGAGTAACTATAAGCCGCAGGCGGAATCCGTGACGGTTGATGGGCATAAAGCGTGGTTGATTACCTTCCGCTCTCAGGCGGCGGATACGGACATTCTGAATATGCTGCTGGTGGCGTCTGAAAACGATAAAGCGGTTCAGGCGGCGTTTAATATGACGAAAGATCTGGTGGGGCAGTATCAGGAGGCGGCCAGGGCGTCGCTGCTGTCGATTAAGTTTGATAAATAATTGCGTATTTCCCCGGGCCACAAAAAGCGCGTGACCCGGGTGAGTGAGGATGCCGACCCAAGGGTCGGCATTTTATTTACTTCGCGTCGTCAGGTAACGCGTAGGCCACGATATAGTCGCCCATTTTTGTGCCAAACGAACCGTGGCCGCCCGCGGAGATGACCACGAACTGCTTGCCATTGACCTCATAGGTCATCGGCGTCGCCTGGCCGCCTGCTGGCAGACGTCCTTGCCAGAGTTTCTCACCGTTGCTCATATTGTAAGCGCGCAGGTAGTTATCGGCGGTTGCAGCGATAAACAGCACGTTACCGGCGGTGGAAATCGGGCCGCCCAGCATTGGCATCCCCATATTGAACGGCAATGGAATCGGCAGCGGGAACGGCAGGCTATCCTGCGGCGTACCCAGACGTTTTTTCCATACCACTTCATTGGTTTTCAGATCCAGCGCGGAGATATAACCCCAGGCCGGCTGTTTGCACGGCAGGCCAAACGGCGACAGGAACGGGTTCAG
>NZ_CBDKZX010000153.1:0-4267 GCF_965301105.1 Kluyvera sp. | reverse complement strand
CGCTCTCCATCATCCATTTCCACTCTTTACCGTGCGGCGCGACGCGGCCAAAGTGTTTCCACACCAGCAGATGCGCCAGTTCGTGTGGCACCACTTCATCAATAAATGCCTGCTGGTTTTCCTGTAACAACACGGGATTGAGCCGAATTTCATACTGCTGTAGCCAGGCGGTTCCCGCAGAAGTGCCGCGCTGCTGATAGACCAGCTTCGGTTCAGGGTAGTTACGCCCCAGCGCCAGGTTAGCCTGAGCGAGTTTTTCCCGCAGGCTGCGCATGACGTTTTGCTGGATGGCGATAGGAATTCGAGGGGTTTTCATAACGGCTGAGAATAAAACGTGACGCGGGGAGGTGCAAGAAGAAGCTTCCTCCCTGGCGGGAGGAAGCGGGGTGAAGGTTAGTCGCGAGCGCCAATTTCACGCAGTGGACGGCCTTGCATCAGGTTACGTTCAATATGTTCCAGAGAGACGTTTTTGGTTTCCGGAATCAGCCACAGGGTCAGGAAGATGAACAGTACGTTCAGACCGCCGTAAACCCAGAAGGTGTTGGCGCTACCCAGCGAGTTCAGCATGGTCAGGAAGGTTGCGCCGACGATCATGTTCGCAATCCAGTTGGTGGCGGTAGAGCAGGTGATACCGAAATCGCGGCCTTTCAGCGGCTGGATTTCAGAGCACAGTACCCAAATCAGCGGACCGGCGCTCATGGCGAAACCAACGATAAACATCAGCAGCATTAGCACGGCGAAGTACTGGGCAACGGCGGAGTGGATACCGATGTGCATCATAGAACCCAGCACGCCCATGCCCACGGCCATCACGATAAAGCCGAGGATAAGGGTAGGTTTACGACCCCAGCGGTCAACCAGGCCAATCGCGATAAAGGTCGCCAGCACGTTGGTCAGGCCAACGATAACGGTACCCCACATCTGCTCGGTGGTGTTGGTGTAGCCGGCCAGTTCAAAGATTTTCGGCGCGTAGTACATGATGACGTTCATACCGGTGAACTGTTGCATCACCTGCAGCAGTACGCCGAGGAACACCGCGCGACGGAAGTTGCTGTTCTCTTTAAACAGCGCCCAGCCGCTCTGCTTCACCTTCAGGCTTTCGCGGATTTCATCCAGCTCACGTTTGGCTTCGGCGCTGGTATCACGCAGACGCATCAGTACGCGTTCGGCATCGTTAAAGCGACGTTTCGCCGCGAACCAGCGTGGGCTGTCCGGCAGGAAGATAACGCCAATCAGCAGCAGCACCGCAGGGATGATGATGACACCCAGCATCCAGCGCCATGCGCCGCTGTAGCTGAAGGCGGTATCGGACAGGTACGCGCCGAGAATACCGATAGTAATCATCAGCTGGTACATGGAAATCATGCTGCCGCGGATTTTTTCCGGCGCGATTTCAGACAGATACAGCGGAGCGGTGTAGGAGGCCACACCCACTGCCAGACCGAGCAGTACGCGGGAAATCAGCAGTACTTCAACGTTCGGCGCCGCGGCGGAGAACAGGGAACCGGCGACAAACAGGATCGCGCCGATCATCAGGCTTTTCTTACGGCCCAGCTTGAAGGAGAGCCAGCCGCTGCCGACGGCACCGACGGCGGCACCGAACATCATCGAGCTAACCACCCATTCCTGCGTATGGGCACTGAGTTGGAAATCGGTCGTAATAAACGGTAGGGCACCGGCAATAACGCCGATATCAAGGCCGAACAGCAGTCCGGCCAGTGCCGCCAGAAAACAGACAAAGAAGGTCATTGTCTTATTCGAGCGACCCTGTTTTTTATTGTTAGGCATGATGCTCTCCATTGAGTCATTGATTCTATCGATGCTTAGGGTAGGAGACTACGTAGTAAAAAAATGTGATAACAATCACGACTGTGTAATCGGTTACACTAGCATTCATGTTGTGTATGAGTTAAATAACAATTAAATCATATATATGTGTTTATTTTAGTCGGTGATAAAAAAACGATAATGAGATTTTACTGAAACATAACGCAGTAGGGTGAAATGCTGTTTCAGTCACGCTATGAAAGGCTTGCCGAATGGAATGCACCAATGTGTAATCGCTTTCATGAAAGTGTTTTGAAATGTAAATTGATACGTAGAGAGGCTGAATAGCAGGCATAAAAAAGCCAGCGCGAGGCTGGCTTTTATCGAAGGGAGGGGCGCTTATTTCAGGCCAGCCGCTTCGCGCAGCTGAGCTGCTTTGTCGGTCTTTTCCCATGGGAAAGTTTCGCGACCGAAGTGACCGTAAGCTGCCGTCTCTTTGTAGATCGGGTGCAGCAGATCCAGCATCTGGATCAGGCCGTAAGGACGCAGATCGAAGAACTCGCGAACCAGACCAATCAGCTGCTCAGCCGGTACTTTCTCAGTCCCGAAAGTTTCCACCATGATGGAGGTCGGTTCAGCTACGCCGATAGCGTAGGAAACCTGAATTTCGCAACGGTCAGCCAGGCCTGCGGCAACGATGTTTTTCGCTACATAACGCGCAGCATACGCCGCAGAACGGTCAACTTTTGATGGATCTTTACCGGAGAACGCACCGCCGCCGTGACGAGCCATGCCGCCGTAGGTATCCACGATGATCTTACGACCGGTCAGGCCACAGTCGCCCATTGGGCCACCGATAACAAAGCGACCGGTTGGGTTGATAAAGAATTTGGTCGACGCGTTCAGCCATTCGGTCGGCAGAACCGGCTTGATGATCTCTTCCATCACCGCTTCCTGCAGCGATTTTTGATCGATACTTTCTGAATGCTGAGTAGACAGAACGACGGCATCAATACCGACAATTTTTCCATCGTCGTACTGGAAGGTGACCTGGCTTTTCGCGTCCGGACGTAGCCACGGCAGGGTGCCGTTTTTACGTACTTCAGCCTGACGCTGCACCAGACGGTGGGCGTAGGTGATTGGCGCAGGCATCAGCACGTCGGTTTCGTTGGTGGCATAGCCAAACATCAGGCCCTGGTCGCCCGCGCCCTGTTCCAGCGGATCGGCACGGTCAACGCCCTGGTTGATGTCCGGGGACTGTTTACCAATCGCGCTCAGTACGGCACAAGAATTGGCATCAAAGCCCATATCAGAATGCACATAGCCAATTTCGCGAACGGTGTTACGGGTGATCTCTTCGATATCAACCCATGCGCTGGTGGTGATTTCACCGCCGACCAGCACCATACCTGTTTTGACGTAAGTTTCACACGCTACGCGGGCTTTCGGATCCTGCTCGAGGATAGCGTCCAGCACGGCGTCGGAAATTTGGTCTGCGATTTTGTCAGGATGCCCTTCGGATACAGACTCGGACGTAAAAAGGTGTTTTGCCATATTTAATATCACCCAATGAGAATTTGGTTAGCTCAAACTGTTGTATTGAATAATCACGATGGAAGATTATACCACGGACTTAAGGGTTGCCGTCACTGGCAGTCTGAGTGTTAATCGGTATAGATGGATTAACATCTGGACGGCTATTTTAGGTCACATCTTCACCTCAATGCCAGTTTTTTTTGAGATAGCTCGCATTCTGTTGCAACTGAGATTGGAAATTTTTCCTGACACCGGCGGCAAGCTGCACATTTATATTTTGCATTTTAGGTGGGTTATCGGTATAAAACGCCGCGCGCGGCTCATACAAAAAAGCACACGTCATTTTTCGTGTTGCCACTTCCAGCCGGGCTAAGACATTTGCTTTGGCTTGAGGTACGTCTTTTGGGGCGGCCGTGGAGGTGATACGAGATAATGAACCGTTGTATTCTGCTGATTCTACCGTGCCGTTCTGGCGCGAATATGTTCCCCGCAACCCGCCATTCTGCTTTGCATACCAGCCGATGTTATACCCATTTCGGCGCTTCTCAGGACTCCCGAGCCGGTAGGTAACGGAACACTGAACAAGGGCGCTCTTGTTACGGCAAGGGTTTTCTCGTGGTTTCGCTGAACCGTCATACCCGGTTCAGGTGCGTGTTTTACAATGATATGAAAAAGAAACCGGTCGCACAGTCGCTGCGTCAGCATGTTCTGCTGCCTCATCGGGCTGTTTATGGGTTGTTATCGCAACGTCACGCTGCGATAGTAGTTAACTGTTTTACACTTGTTATAAATAATTGAGGTTCGCTATGTCTGACGACATTTCATTGGATTCGCCTTCGTCAGCAGGCGAACGCGGTGTACTACGTTCCATGCAGGAGGTTGCGATGAGCTCCCAGGAAGCCAGCAAAATGCTACGCACATACAACATTGCCTGGTGGGGCAATAACTACTACGACGTCAACGA
>NZ_CBDKZX010000152.1:0-4379 GCF_965301105.1 Kluyvera sp. | reverse complement strand
CGCTTTACCTCTATCGGCCCGCTGATGGAGAAAATCGGTAACGGCGGTAAAGGCATTGCCTGGAACACCCAGAGCGAAATGGATCTGCTGCGTAAGCTCAACTACACCAAGGCGGAAGGCCCGGCGAAAGGTCAGCCAATGCTGGATACCGCGATTGATGCCGCAGAGATGATCCTCACTCTGGCGCCGGAAACCAACGGTCAGGTGGCGGTGAAAGCCTGGGCGGCGCTGAGCGAGTTTACCGGTCGCGACCACACCCATCTGGCGCTGAATAAAGAAGACGAGAAAATTCGCTTCCGCGATATTCAGGCGCAGCCGCGCAAGATTATCTCCAGCCCGACCTGGTCTGGCCTGGAAGATGAGCACGTCTCTTACAACGCCGGTTATACCAACGTTCATGAGCTGATCCCATGGCGTACGCTCTCGGGTCGTCAGTCCTTGTATCAGGACCACCAGTGGATGCGTGACTTCGGTGAAAGCCTGCTGGTTTACCGTCCGCCTATCGACACCCGTTCGGTGAAAGAGGTGATGGGTAAGAAATCCAACGGTTACCCGGAGAAGGCGCTGAACTTCCTGACGCCGCACCAGAAATGGGGCATTCACTCCACCTACAGCGACAACCTGCTGATGCTGACCTTAGGTCGCGGCGGCCCGGTGGTATGGATGAGTGAAGAAGATGCCAAAGAGATCGGTATTGAAGACAACGACTGGATCGAAGTCTTCAACAACAACGGCGCACTGACCGCGCGTGCGGTCGTGAGCCAGCGTGTACCGGCCGGGATGACCATGATGTACCACGCGCAGGAACGTATCGTGAACCTGCCGGGTTCAGAAATTACCGGTCAGCGCGGCGGTATCCATAACTCGGTGACCCGCATTACGCCAAAACCGACCCATATGATTGGTGGCTATGCGCACCTGGCCTACGGCTTTAACTACTACGGCACCGTAGGTTCTAACCGTGATGAGTTCGTGGTGGTACGTAAGATGAAGAACATTAACTGGCTGGATGGCGAAGGCAATGACCAGGTACAGGAGAGCGTAAAATGAAAATTCGTTCACAAGTCGGCATGGTGCTGAATCTCGATAAATGCATCGGCTGTCATACCTGCTCAGTCACCTGTAAAAACGTCTGGACCAGCCGTGAAGGGACCGAGTACGCGTGGTTCAACAACGTTGAAACCAAGCCGGGCACCGGTTTCCCGACCGACTGGGAAGATCAGGAGAAATATAAAGGCGGTTGGATCCGTAAAATCAATGGCAAGCTGGTGCCGCGCATGGGCAACAAAGCGCTGCTGCTGGGTAAAATCTTTGCCAACCCGCATTTGCCGGGGCTGGATGATTACTACGAGCCGTTTGATTTTGACTACCAGACTCTGCATAACGCACCTGCGGATAGCAAAGCACAGCCCATTGCCCGTCCGCGCTCGCTGATTACCGGCAAGCGTATGGACAAAATCACCAAAGGTCCGAACTGGGAAGACGACCTCGGCGGTGAGTTCGAGAAGCTGTCGAAAGACAAAAACTTCGAGAACATGCAAAAGGCGATGTACGGCCAGTTCGAGAATACCTTCATGATGTACCTGCCGCGTCTGTGCGAGCACTGCCTCAATCCGGCGTGCGTGGCAACCTGCCCAAGCGGTGCCATCTACAAGCGTGAAGAAGACGGCATTGTGCTGATCGACCAGGACAAGTGCCGCGGCTGGCGTATGTGTATTACCGGTTGCCCGTACAAGAAGATCTACTTCAACTGGAAGAGCGGCAAATCTGAAAAATGCATCTTCTGCTATCCGCGTATTGAAGCGGGTCAGCCGACCGTGTGTTCAGAAACTTGCGTAGGCCGTATTCGTTACCTCGGCGTGCTGCTGTATGACGCGGATGCGATTGAAACCGCAGCCAGCACCGAAAACGAGAAAGATCTGTATCAGCGTCAGCTGGACGTGTTCCTCGACCCGAACGATCCGAAAGTGATTGAACAGGCGCAGAAAGACGGTATCCCGCTGAGCGTGATTGACGCGGCGCAGAAATCGCCGGTCTACAAAATGGCGATGGACTGGAAGCTGGCGCTGCCGCTGCACCCGGAATACCGTACGCTGCCGATGGTCTGGTACGTGCCGCCATTGTCGCCGATTCAGTCCGCCGCCGATGCGGGCGAGTTGGGCAGCAACGGTATCCTGCCGGACGTTGAAAGTCTGCGTATTCCGGTGCAATACCTGGCGAACCTGCTGACCGCTGGCGACACCGCACCGGTGCTGCTGGCGCTGAAACGTATGCTGGCGATGCGTCACTTCAAACGTACGGAAACCGTCGATGGCGTTATCGATACCCGTGCGCTGGAAGAGGTGGGTCTGACCGAAGCACAGGCGCAGGAAATGTACCGCTATCTGGCGATTGCCAACTACGAAGACCGCTTTGTGGTGCCAAGCAGTCACCGTGAACAAGCGCGCGAAGCGTTCCCGGAGAAAAACGGTTGTGGCTTTAGCTTCGGTGACGGATGCCACGGTTCGGACAGCAAGTTCAACCTGTTCAACAGCCGCCGTATCGATTCGGTGGATGTGAGCAGCAAAACGGAGCCGCACGCATGATTGAACTCGTGGTGATTTCACGTCTCCTTGAGTACCCGGATGCTGCCTTATGGCAGCATCAAGGCGAACTCTTCGACGTATTGTCTGAATCAGACAGACTGGAAAAAGCGGATGCTCAGGCGCTGGGCATCTTCCTGCGTGATTTAACCGCGCAGGATCTGCTGGACGCTCAGGCGGCCTACAGTGAACTGTTTGACCGTGGTCGCGCCACCTCGCTGCTGCTATTCGAACACGTTCACGGCGAATCCCGAGATCGCGGGCAGGCAATGGTCGATCTGCTGAATCAGTATGAGCAGCACGGTCTGGTCCTCGACAGCCGCGAGCTGCCGGATCACCTGCCGCTGTATCTGGAGTATCTGGCACAGCTGCCAGAGAGTGAAGCGGTTGGTGGCCTACAGGATATCGCGCCGATTCTGGCGCTGCTCTGCGCACGCTTGCAACAGCGTGAGAGCCGCTATGCGGTGCTGTTCGAACAGTTGTTGAAGCTCGCCAAGAGTGCGGTAGATGAAGCGAAAGTGGCGGAAAAAATTGCGGACGAAGCCCGCGATGATACGCCACAGGCGCTGGATGCGGTATGGGAAGAAGAGCAGGTGAAATTCTTTGCCGACCAGGGCTGCGGTGATTCGGAAATCGCCAATCACCAGCGTCGTTTTGCCGGAGCCGTGGCCCCGCAATATTTGAATATCTCTAACGGAGGACAGCAATAATGCACTTCCTGAATATGTTCTTCTTTGACATTTATCCGTACATCGCGGGTTCTGTCTTCCTGATTGGCAGTTGGCTGCGCTACGACTACGGCCAGTACACCTGGCGTGCCGCTTCCAGCCAGATGCTGGATCGCAAAGGGATGAACCTGGCATCGAACCTGTTCCATATCGGGATTCTGGGGGTATTTGCTGGTCACTTCCTGGGGATGCTGACTCCGCACTGGATGTACGAAGCGTGGCTGCCGCTGGAAGTGAAACAGAAGATGGCGATGTTTGGCGGTGGCGCGGCAGGTCTGATGTGCCTGGTCGGTGGTGTGCTGCTGCTCAAACGCCGTCTGTTTAGCCCACGGGTGCGTGCGACCACGACCGGCGCCGATATTCTGGTGCTCTCCGTGCTGGTTATCCAGTGCGCGCTGGGCCTGCTGACCATTCCGTTCTCCGCCCAGCATATGGACGGGAGTGAAATGATGAAGCTGGTCGGCTGGGCGCAGTCCGTGGTGACCTTCCATGGTGGCGCCTCCGCACATCTGGACGGTGTAGCCTTTATCTTCCGTATGCACCTGGTGCTGGGCATGACGCTGTTCCTGTTGTTCCCATTCTCGCGCCTGGTACATATCTGGAGCGTGCCGGTCGAGTACCTGACCCGCAAGTATCAGATTGTTCGTGCACGCCATTAATACGGTGCTGTGACGCTCTAAACCCCGCTTCGGCGGGGTTTTTTTTGCGGTTTTTTCCCCGGCCAAGCGCAGCGCCGCCGGGATATATATGGCAGAGAGGCAAGATAGAGCTAGAGAAATAAAAGAAATGACTGAGAGAGATTTGAATATTTAATGGAAAGAGGTACTACCGGAGATGATGGTGGTGGGGGAAGGATTCGAACCTTCGAAGTCGATGACGGCAGATTTACAGTCTGCTCCCTTTGGCCGCTCGGGAACCCCACCAGGGGCAATTCAAATTGTAGGTAAAGCTTGAAGATGGTGGTGGGGGAAGGATTATTCGTCGCTTCGCTCCTCACCCTACGGGCCGTTGCCGTTGGCAACGTTCTCTCGCTTTCGCTCGAGTCGAACCTTAATCGAAGGTTCTCACC
>NZ_CBDKZX010000151.1:0-4425 GCF_965301105.1 Kluyvera sp. | reverse complement strand
GCCCGACGAGCTACCAGGCTGCTCCACCCCGCGTCCGTGGATGCGCACTATACTCTGCTGAGCATTTGTTGCAACCCATTTTTGATATAAAGCTCTCATTTTTTTATGAGTTGTGCGTATTAGGCACAATCTGAACGTTTTTTGTTCGAAATTATGACGGGCTGCGCAATCGCATTTCAATACCCCTGGCGGTTTGTTATCTTCAGCGGGCACTTTCGATTATGCGGAATACAAAACACCATGAAAGGACGTTGGGTAAAATATGTGGCAACGGGGGCAATGCTGGCAATGCTGGCCGCCTGTTCGTCAAAACCGACCGATCGCGGTCAACAGTATAAAGACGGGAAATTCACCCAGCCTTTCTCTTTAGTCAATCAGCCTGATGCCGTCGGCGCGCCGATTAACGCGGGCGACTTCGCGCAGCAGGTGGGCCATATCCGTAGCGCTTCGCCGCGCCTGTATGGCAATCAGAGCAACGTATACAACGCCGTGCAGCAGTGGCTGCTTTCCGGCGGCGATACCCGTACCCTGCGCCAGTATGGTATCGATGCCTGGCAGATGGAAGGGACCGACAACTACGGCAACGTGCAGTTTACCGGTTACTACACGCCAGTGGTGGAAGCGCGCCATACGCGTCAGGGCGAATTCCAGTATCCGATTTACCGTATGCCGCCGAAGCGCGGCAAGCTGCCGTCTCGCGCCGGGATTTACGCTGGCCAACTGAGCGATGCTTATATTCTTGCCTACAGCAATTCGCTGATGGATAACTTCATCATGGACGTGCAGGGCAGCGGCTATATCGATTTCGGCGACGGCTCGCCGCTGAACTTCTTCAGCTATGCCGGCAAAAACGGCTGGGCTTATAAGAGCATCGGCAAGGTACTGATCGATCGCGGGGAAGTGAAGCGCGAAGATATGTCGATGCAGGCCATCCGTCACTGGGGCGAAACCCACAGCGAAGCGGAAGTTCGCGAACTGCTGGAACAGAACCCGTCGTTCGTCTTCTTTAAACCGCAGTCTTTCGCCCCGGTGAAAGGTGCCAGCGCTGTGCCGCTGGTCGGGCGTGCGTCGGTGGCGGCTGACCGTAACGTGATCCCGCCGGGTACCACGCTGCTGGCGGAAGTGCCGCAGCTGGATAACAACGGCAAATTTAACGGTCAGTACGAGCTGCGCCTGATGGTGGCGCTGGATGTCGGCGGCGCGATTAAAGGCCAGCACTTCGACATCTATCAGGGCATCGGCCCGGATGCCGGACACCGTGCAGGCTGGTATAATCACTACGGACGCGTATGGGTGCTGAAGTCATCCGGCAGCGCGGGTAACGTATTTAGCGGCTAATGGCCCGATGGCGTATCCGGTCTACACATTAGCGCGTAGGCTGGATAAACGAAGCGCCATCCGGCAGTGGAATGGCGCTCAGGGCGGCATTGTCCGCTCTTTTTGTTTTTAACTCTGAGGTTCTATGTCTGTGGTTATCAGTGACGCCTGGCGCCAGCGTTTTGGCGGCACGGCACGTTTATACGGTGAAAAGGCGCTGCAGGTGTTTGCCGATGCGCACGTTTGCGTGGTTGGGATTGGCGGCGTGGGCAGTTGGGCGGCGGAAGCGCTGGCCCGCACCGGTATCGGCGCTATCACGCTGATTGATATGGATGACGTGTGCGTGACCAACACCAATCGCCAGATCCATGCGCTGGGCGGCAACGTTGGCCTGGCAAAGGCTGAGGTGATGGCTGAACGTATTCGCCTGATTAATCCCGAATGCCGTGTGACCGTCATTGACGACTTTGTGACTCCGGATAACGTCGCGGAATATCTGGGCGTGGGCTACAGCTATGTGGTGGACGCTATCGATAGCGTGCGCCCAAAGGCGGCGTTGATTGCTTATTGCCGTCGCTATAAAGTGCCGTTGATCACCACCGGCGGCGCGGGCGGGCAAATCGACCCGACGCAGATCCAGGTGAGCGATCTGGCGAAAACCATCCAGGATCCGCTGGCGGCCAAGCTGCGCGAGCGGCTGAAAAGCGATTTTGGCGTGGTGAAAAACAGCAAAGGTAAGCTGGGTGTGGACTGCGTCTTTTCCACCGAAGCGCTGGTATACCCGCAGTCCGACGGTTCCGTGTGTGCGATGAAAAGTACCGCTGAAGGGCCAAAACGGATGGACTGCGCCTCAGGCTTTGGCGCGGCGACGATGGTCACCGCGACCTTCGGTTTTGTCGCGGTATCCCATGCGTTGAAAAAGATGCTCGCGAAAGCGGAGCGTCAGGCCAGCGCCTGACGCGCGGCATCAATCATTGCGTCATTCAGGGCCGTCAGGCCCTGACTGCGTGAGGCGCTCAACTGGCCGCGTAACCCGAGCTCATCGAAAAAGTCGAGCGGGCTGGTAGCCAGAATCGCTTCCGGGCGTTTGCCTTCCGCGGCGGTCAGCAGCACCGCCAGCAGGCCGCGCACGATCCTGCCTTCGCTATCGCCAAAGAAATGCAGCGTTCCATCAGCCTCCAGCGAGTAGCCCAGCCAGACGCGGTTTTCACAGCCGGGAATCTCTTTGGCCTGCGCTTTGAGATCGTCCGTCAGCGAGGGGAGCTGTTTGCCCAGCAGAATCAGCTGCCGGTACTTCTCTTCCCATTGGCTAAGTGCGCCAAACTGTTGCCGTAATGCCTCAGGCGTTACGGTGGTGCCGAACGGGTGTTCGGCGAGCAAAGGAGTCGTCATTAATCCACCAGAAGTTCGAGCGCACGGTCAACGGCGTTGACCAGCGCGTGTACATCGTCTTGCGTATTATAGGGGGCGAACGAGGCGCGCAGCGTGCCGCTGACGCCCAGTGCCGCCAGCAGCGGCTGTGCACAGTGCTGGCCGGCGCGCAGGGCAATCCCGTATTCCGCCAGCAGCGTCACCATGTCACTGTGATGAACACCCGCAAAATCAAAGGCTAACAGGCTTGAATCCTGGCAGCGGAAGGAGCGGAACCCCGGGCGTTTTGCCAGCTCATCTTCCGCCAGCGTCGCTAAGCCCCGGCTCCAGGATTCGGCCTGCACGATATCCACCTCAGACAGCCATTCCAGCGCCGCGCTCAGGCCAATGACGCCCGCTACGTTCGGCGTGCCTGCTTCCAGGCGGTACGGCACCGGCTGGGTGGTAAAGCCGTTGAAGGTCACTTCGCTAATCATTTTGCCGCCGCCCAGCCACGGGGCCATGGCATCCAGCAGTTCGCTCTTGCCATAGAGTACGCCGATGCCGGTCGGCCCGTAGAGCTTATGGCCGGAAAAGGCATAGAAATCGATATCCAGCGCCTGCACGTCCGCCGGGAAGTGCACCGCGCCCTGTGCGCCGTCAACCATCACCACCATACCGGCCTGATGGGCGAGAGTAATCGCGCGCGCCAGATCCGGACAGCCGCCGGTGACGTTCGACATTTGCCCCAGCGCCAGAATGCGGCTGCGCGAGGTGATCAGCGTGGTGAGTTGTTCGACGTCCGGCAGGCGGTTAGCGCCAAGAGGCAGTTGCACCACCTTCGCGCCAGTCTGCTCCGCGACCATCAGCCAGGGCACCAGGTTCGCGTGGTGCTCGGCGGTGCTGACGATAATTTCGTCGCCCGGCTGCAGGCGCGGGCGCGCGTAGCACTGGGCCACCATATTGATGGCTTCCGTCGTGCCGCGCGTCCAGACAATGTCTTTGCCGCGAGGGGCGTTTAGCCAGCGGGCGACCTGATCGCGCGCGGCTTCGTAGCGCGCGGTCAGGCGCTGGGCTTCGGCGAACTGGCTGCGATGGACGTTCCCCGCGCTCAGCGAGTAGAACTGGTTTGTCGCCTCGATCACCGCCTGGGGTTTTAACGCTGTGGCGGCGCTATCAAGGTAAACCCCGGCATCGTGCAGGGCGGGAAATTGCGCGCGAAACTGCGCGGGGTTGAAAGCGTTCATGGTATTCCTCGGTTCAATCAACCGATCGTGGCGCAAAATGAGCATTGATACAAGGTTTGTGCCAATCCTCGGAATCGTCTGGTTCTGCTGGCACTATCCGACCAGTGTCTTATGCTAAATAACGTTAGGCAAATATTTTCGCCTGTTATGAAATGAGCTTTAGATAGCATAAATCGCTAAAGGAGAAGAAGATGAAAAAGACTGCCGCAATGATTTCTGCCTGTATGCTGACGTTTGCCCTGAGTGCCTGTTCTGGCCCAAACTACGTGATGCACACCAACGATGGTCGTAGCATTGTTTCCGAGGGCAAACCGCAGACCGATAAAGACACCGGTATGATTTCTTACACCGATGCCAACGGCGTGAAACAGCAAATCAACCATAGCGATGTGAAAGAGATGGTGGCGCTGGAGAAATAGCGCGCCGAATCGCAGGCAAAAAAAAGCACCGCAATTAGGCGGTGCTACATTAATCACTATGGACAGACAGGGTAAATGTACAGGAAGTGAAA
>NZ_CBDKZX010000150.1:0-4564 GCF_965301105.1 Kluyvera sp. | reverse complement strand
GCTACCTCGGTGGCAGAAAGGCTTTCTTTATAAGAGTCTGGGGCGATTACGATTTTCATATCTGAGCCTATTAGCGCGCGACGCCGGATGACGCATCACCGTTCCGGCCTACCTTGTGAGCCCGACGCCGTCGGGCCCAACGTCCTTAGCGAGTCACTTCCACTTTCGCCAGTTTTTCGTAGTAGCAGGCCAGCGCGCTATGGTCGGCAGTCCCCAGACCATCGGCACGCAGCGCCTGCATCATTTCCATCACCGCCGCCGTCAACGGGAGCTGCGCGCCCACGCCGTGGGAGGTGTCCAGCGCGTTGGCCAGATCTTTAATGTGCAGGTCGATACGAAAACCCGGCTTGAAGTTTCTGTCCATGACCATCGGCGCTTTGGCATCCAGCACGGTGCTGCCCGCCAGGCCGCCGCGAATCGCCTGATAGACCAGATCCGGGTTCACGCCCGCTTTGGTCGCCAGCGTCAGCGCTTCCGACATCGCCGCGATATTCAGCGCGACAATCACCTGGTTTGCCAGCTTGGTGACGTTGCCCGCACCGATTTCACCGGTGTGAACCACTGAACCCGCCATCGCTTTCATCAGGTCGTAGTACTTGTCGAAAATCGCTTTATCACCGCCCACCATCACCGACAGCGTGCCATCAATCGCCTTCGGCTCGCCGCCGCTGACCGGCGCATCCAACATATCAATCCCCTTCGCCTTCAGCGCATCGCTGATTTCACGGCTTGCCAGCGGCGCAATAGAACTCATATCAATCAATACGGTGCCCGGCTTCGCGCCTTCGATAATGCCGTTTTCACCCAGCGCCACTTCTTTGACGTGCGGCGAGTTTGGCAGCATGGTGATGATCACATCGCACTGCTCGGCAATTGCTTTTGGCGTGGTCGCGGTTTCCGCGCCCGCCGCAATCACTTCGGCAATCGTTTCAGAATTACGGTCAGCAACCACCAGTGAGTAGCCCGCTTTCAGCAGGTTTTTGCTCATCGGTTTGCCCATGATACCCAGACCAATAAAACCAACTTTCATCGTTATTTCCTCAATTTTGCGTTAATTCGGAAGGGGTTACTTTTTAAAGGCATCCGCCAGTTTCTGCGTCCCGGCACGGAACACACCCAGATCGCTGCCCACGGCCACAAAGGTGGCGCCCCACTCCAGATAGCGGCGCGCATCGGCTTCCACCGGCGCCAGAATGCCGCTGGGTTTACCGTGCGCCTTCGCACGGGCAAAAATATGCTGGATAGCCTGCTGCACTTCCGGATGCGAGGCGTTGCCGAGATGCCCCAGCGCGGCGGCCAGATCGCTTGGGCCAACAAAGATCCCATCAACGCCGTCGGTGGCGGCAATCGCATCGACGTTATCGACACCCAGTTGGCTTTCAATCTGCACCAGGATGGTGATGTTCTTGTTGGACTGCGCGAAGTAGTCCGCTACGGTGCCGAACATATTGCCGCGATGTGAAACGGATACACCGCGAATGCCTTCCGGCGGGTAACGCGTGGAGGAAACCGCCTGCGCCGCCTGCTCCTGCGTTTCCACGAACGGGATCAGGAAGTTGTAGAAACCGATGTCCAGCATACGTTTGATAATCACCGGCTCGTTGGTCGGCACGCGGACCACCGGCGCGCTCTCGCTGCCCTTAAGCGCCATCAGCTGCGGGATTAATGTCGTCACATCGTTCGGCGCATGTTCACCGTCCAGTACCAGCCAGTCGAACCCGGCCAGGCCTAACACTTCGGTGCTGATTGGGCTGGAAAGTGCGGACCAGCAGCCAATCTGAACCTGTTTTGCAGCCAGCGCCGCTTTGAATTTGTTAGGGAAAATCGCGTTATCCATGTTCATTACCTTAAGTTAGTCGCAGCTTATTTCCGCAGTTCGAGACGTTTGATGTCGCCCACCACGAACAGGTAGCAAACCATCATCATCAGTGCGGAACAGCCTACAAAAATCAGTGCGCCATTGAAGGAGTGCAGTTCACTCACGATATAACCAATCA
Organism: Kluyvera sp.; assembly: GCF_965301105.1. Lineage (NCBI taxonomy): Bacteria > Pseudomonadati > Pseudomonadota > Gammaproteobacteria > Enterobacterales > Enterobacteriaceae > Kluyvera > Kluyvera sp. The sequence goes on along the minus strand of NZ_CBDKZX010000150.1, from coordinate 2,567 downwards.
CCAGCGGCGTAACGATGGAGGCCACGTTGCCAAACACGTTAAACAGACCGCCGCACAGGCCGACAATTTCTTTCGGCGCGACGTCGGAGATGACCGGCCAGCCGAGTGCGCCAAAGCCTTTTCCGAAGAACGCCAATGCCATCAGCGTGACGACCAGCGCAGTGTTGTCGGTGTAGTTGCACAGAATAATCGTCGATGCCAACAGCATGCCCAGTACGATAGGCAGCTTACGAGCAAAAGTCAGCGTACAGCCACGGCGAATCAGGTAGTCAGAGAACAATCCACCCAACACGCCGCCGGCAAAGCCGCACAGTGCAGGGATGGACGCCACCAGACCCACTTTCAGAATCGACATGCCTTTATCCTGCACCAGATAAATCGGGAACCAGGTGAGGAAGAACCAGGTGATGGTGTTTAAGAAATACTGGCCGAAGAAGATACCTAACATCATACGGCTACTGAGCAACTGTTTGATGTAATCCAGCTTCGGACCTTTCACCGCGTCGCTACCCGGCTTTTTGTGGTCCATATCGACCACCGCGCCATTGTCGGCAATGAACTTCAGCTCTTCTTTAGACATCCGCGGATGGTCGGTCGGGTTATGAACAAACTTCACCCACATCCCGGTCAACAGGAAGCCAATCACGCCCATCACGGTAAAGACGTGCTCCCAGCCCCAGGCAAAGGTCAACCAGCCCAGCAGCGGGGAGAACAGCGCCAGCGAGAAATATTGCGCGGAGTTAAAGATAGCCGACGCGGTACCACGCTCTTTGGTGGGGAACCAGGCCGCCACAATACGCGCGTTCGCCGGGAAAGACGGCGCTTCAGAGAAGCCGAGCATAAAGCGCATGAAGAACATGGAGACGCCAGCCCACGCCAGCGGGAAGAAACCGACAAAGCCCTGTAAGAAGGTAAACAGCGACCAGAAGAACAGGCTATAGGTATACACCTTTTTGGAGCCAAATTTATCCAGTAGCCACCCTCCCGGAATCTGCATCAGCAGATAGGCCCAGCCGAATGCCGAGAAGATATACCCCATGGACACCGCGCTCAGCTCCAACTCTTTCGCCACGGAGGTACCGGCGATGGAGAGCGTTGCGCGGTCAGCGTAGTTAACGGCCGTAACAATAAAAATAATTAACAGAATTAAATAACGGGTATGCATTCCCTTTTTTGCTTCAACAGCGTCAGCAGTATCGTGTATCATTTTATTATCCTCGGGTACAGGATGCTTTAATCTTATTATTTTTATTAAAGCGAATTTCGCTGGTTATTTAATTGATGACGGGTAATCTCAATAAATAATCAGACACCATGAAATCGAGAATCAGTATAATCAGGATACCTTCGCCACGCATTGTGCAAATCACCAGGTTAATCGCTTCATAAACTAATTTTATTGTTCATGTGCACACGGCACTGGGCGCTGATGCACAATTTCACGCATTGATACCCTTGCCCCATGAGGGATGAGGAGGATGAGTGATCTGCATCACATTTTTATATTCAAACACCTGACATCCTTTATTCCATTACTTAAGTGCTTTTATTTTTCATTATCTGAAAAGAAACACTTATCTACTTAATTCATTTTACCCCCTGGCTGGAGAATGCTGGACAATGGCTAACATTGAAATCAGACAAGAATCGCCGACTGCCTTTTATATAAAAGTTCACGCTACCGATAATGTCGCGATCATTGTCAATGATAATGGATTAAAAGCAGGAACGCGTTTTCCTGACGGTCTGGAATTAATTGAACATATCCCCCAGGGGCATAAAGTTGCGCTGGTGGATATTCCTCAGAATGGTGAAATCATTCGCTACGGTGAAGTTATCGGTTACGCGGTACGCGATGTCGCCAAAGGCAGCTGGATCGACGAATCCACGGTCACGCTGCCGAAAGCGCCGCCGCTTAACACCCTGCCGCTGGCGACCAAAGTGCCGGAACCGCTGCCGCCGTTGGAAGGTTACACCTTTGAAGGTTACCGTAACGCCGACGGCAGCGTGGGCACCAAAAATCTGTTGGGCATTACCACCAGCGTGCACTGCGTGGCAGGCGTTGTGGACTACGTGGTTAAAATCATCGAACGCGACCTGCTGCCGAAATACCCGAACGTTGACGGCGTGGTCGGTCTGAACCACCTTTACGGCTGCGGCGTGGCGATTAACGCGCCGGCTGCCGTGGTGCCGATTCGCACCATTCATAATATCGCGCTGAACCCAAACTTCGGTGGCGAAGTGATGGTGGTGGGCCTCGGCTGCGAGAAGCTACAGCCAGAGCGTCTGCTGGAAGGCACGGAAGATGTGCAGAGCATCCCGGTCGACAGCGCCAGCATCGTACGCCTACAGGACGAGCAGCACGTGGGCTTTAAATCGATGGTCGACGATATCCTGCAGGTTGCCGTGCGCCATCTGGAAAAACTCAACCAGCGCCAGCGCGTCACCTGCCCGGCCTCCGAGCTGGTGGTGGGTATGCAGTGCGGTGGCAGCGACGCTTTCTCCGGTGTGACCGCTAACCCCGCTGTCGGCTACGCCTCCGACCTGCTGGTGCGCTGCGGCGCAAC
>NZ_CBDKZX010000149.1:0-4599 GCF_965301105.1 Kluyvera sp. | reverse complement strand
CCCATCCTGACGGATGGGCTTTTTTGCGTCTGTGCGAAATGAAAATGCAGTGAAACCCCGGGCTACAGCTGCTCTGGTCGCCCGGATGAGGCGTGTTACGCCGACTCCGGGGAAGCGCATAACCTCATCCATGCCACAATAAACGCCACTATTCCGTCAGTATCGTTCAAATTCAGCACCGGAACGCTAATATCCAGCGCGATATCGCTGGCTACTGCGACCGTATGCTCATCAATAACCAACTCATTCACATTGTGCCCGGCAGCCTCGCGAAACAGCACGATCTTTGCCACGGCATCATGCTTAAAGCCTTCAACCAGCACCAGATCCAGTTTTGATGCATCCATCCGGCTCACCAGCCACCCCAGATCCAACTCATTTTCCTCCGGCGTCTCAGTCATCAATGCCCACCGTTGCTGGCTGGCGACCAGCGTCTGCGCTGCACCGGCTTTGCGCAGTTCATAGCTGTCCTTACCGGGTTTATCGACATCCATATCATGATGGGTGTGCTTTATCAGCCCGGGACGAATACCACGCTCGCAAAGCGCCGGGATCAACTTTTTCAGTAGCGTCGTTTTTCCCGTGCCGCTCCAGGCAGCAACAGCGAGTAATGGAATCATGGTTTATCCTCGTTACGCAGCAAATCTTCAGGCGTATTGATATTGCGAAATGCGCTAATCATGTCGCTAAAATCTACCGAATGACCGCCAGCCTGACGCATAAATACCATGACTCGTCTTTCACCTCTCGCGAGATAATCAGCAATGTGTGGTGCCAGGCTTCGGTGGGCCAGAGCAATAGCCGGGTGATCTCTATCGCCATCGTGAACCCAAACTACGGCGGCCTGCTGGCGTTCCGCCGCTAACCGTGCGACGAGATTGTCGGGAATAAACGGGGTATCGCATGGACAAAACAGAAACCATTCATCGTCTGTCTGCTGCATCACTGAAAGCATACCGGCCAGCGGCCCAGGAAAGTCTGATAACGTATCGGCCATGACCGGAAGCCCGCTAGTTCGATAGATTTCCAGATTGCGATTCGCGCTGATAACGATGCGATTAACCTGCGGATACAGGCGATCGGCCACGTGTCGCCACAGTGGCTTACCACCAAGCCTCATTAATCCTTTATCCTGCCCACCCATTCTGGAGGCTTTCCCGCCCGCCAGCACCACGCCGGTTACCTGGCTCTCTGCATTCACTGCTATCGCCTCTTTTATTGTGGGGTTTACCCTGCTAACGTGTCTCTATCAAGCGTAAGGAGCACGACCATGAAATGTAAACGTCTGAATGAAGTTATTGAACTCCTCCAGCCAGCCTGGCAGAAAGAGCCGGAGCTGAATTTAATGCAATTTTTGCAGAAACTGGCAAAAGAGTCAGGCTATGACGGTGAATTGGCCGATTTAACGGACGATATTCTGATCTACCATCTCAAAATGCGCGATTCCGCGAAAGACGCGGTCATTCCGGGCATTCAGAAAGATTATGAAGAGGACTTCAAAACCGCACTGCTGCGCGCGCGCGGCGTAATTAAAGAGTAAAAGGTTGTAAGCAGTACCGCTCAAGTCCTCGTGAAATGATATCCTGAATCATTCGTATCGTTATCGGATGTCAGGATGAACGACAAGGCTTTCACTTTCCAGACTCTCCACCCGGATACCATTATCGATGCCCTGTTTGCGCAGGGTATCCGGGTTGATTCTGGTCTCACCCCACTAAACAGCTACGAGAACCGGGTTTACCAGTTTCAGGACGAGGACCGTCGCCGCATGGTGGTGAAGTTTTATCGCCCTGAGCGCTGGTCGGCCGCGCAGATTCTTGAAGAGCACCAGTTCGCTCTGGAACTGGTCGAGGATGAGGTACCGGTTGCGGCCCCGATCATCTTTAACGACCAGACGCTACTGGCCCATGACGGTTTTTACTTTGCCGTCTTCCCGAGCATGGGAGGCCGCCAGTTTGAATCAGATAACCTGGATCAAATGGAGTGGGTGGGACGCTATCTGGGGCGACTGCATCAAACCGGGCGCAAATCTCGCTTTACCGCGCGCCCATCGATTGGCGTCAAAGAGTATCTGATTGAACCTCGTGAGGTATTTGAGCACTCGGCGCTGATCCCGGCGGGTTTAAAAGCCCAATTCCTGAAGGCTACCGATGACCTGATTGACGCGGTGATGGGCCTGTGGCACGGGCGTTTTGATGCTCTACGCCTGCATGGCGATTGCCACGCCGGGAATATCCTCTGGCGCGATGGTCCGCTATTTGTCGATCTCGATGATGCGCGTAACGGCCCCGCGGTTCAGGACCTTTGGATGCTGCTTAACGGTTCCCTCGCCGAAAGACGTATGCAGCTGGAAACCATCGTAGAGGCCTATGAAGAGTTCAGCAGCTTTAATTCAGACGAATTGCCGCTGATCGAGCCTTTACGTGCAATGCGGTTGGTTTATTATCTTGCCTGGATAATCAGGCGCTGGGATGATCCCGCATTTCCGAAAAATTTTCCCTGGTTAACCGGGGAAGATTTCTGGCATCGGCAGATCGCAACTTTTGTGGAGCAGGTAAAGGTTCTTCAGGAACCACCGCTTCAGTTAACGCCCATGTATTAATTCGACACAGTCAGGAGAGAGTGAGTTATGAAAAAGGTTTGGCTTGCGCTGGCAGGTATGATTCTGGCATTCAGCGCATCTGCTGCTCAGATTACCGACGGCAAACAGTACGTTACCATCGATAAGCCGGTTGCAGGTGAGCCGCAGGTGCTGGAGTTCTTCTCCTTCTACTGCCCGCATTGCTACCAGTTTGAGGAAGTTCTGCACGTTTCTGACAACGTGAAGAAAAAGCTGCCGGAAGGCACCAAAATGACCAAATACCACGTTGAGTTCCTGGGCCCATTGGGCAAAGACCTGACGCAAGCGTGGGCGGTGGCGATGGCGCTGGGCGTAGAAGATCAGATCACCGCGCCGATGTTTGAAGCCGTACAGAAAAACCAGACAGTGCAGACCGTTGCGGATATCCGTAAAGTCTTCACCGACGCGGGCGTGAAGGGCGAAGATTATGATGCCGCCTGGAACAGCTTCGTCGTGAAATCACTGGTTGCACAGCAGGAAAAAGCCGCATCCGATCTGCAGCTGCAGGGCGTACCGGCGATGTTTGTTAACGGGAAATATCAGCTGAACCCGCAGGGTATGGACACCAGCAATATGGATGTCTTCGTGGCTCAGTATGCTGACACCGTGAAGCAACTGGTTGAGAAGAAATAAAAATGAAAACGCCGGTCACTGACCGGCGTTTTTGTATTCTGCTTTCGTTGCGTCAATCTGCTTATCTTTCTCTTCCCATAGCGCATTCAGCCACAGCTGGAAACGACGCTTAAAGTTCTTATCGCCCACGTAGTCGCCGTGCAGCTCAGGGTCAATCGGCCGGAGATTCACACGCACCACAATTCGCGTCAACTTGCCGCTCAGCATATCGTAGAACGGCGTCTCGTCGTTTTCCGGATAGCACAACGTCACATCCAGCAGCTTATCGAACTGAGAACCTAAAACGTTCAGCGCCATCGCGATACCTGCCGCTTTCGGCGGTAGCAGATTGTTATACGGTGACCGTGTTTGTCGACGTTTTTCCGGCGTGAAGCGCGACCCCTCAACAAAGTTCACAATGGTCGTTGGGTGCGCGCGGAATTTCTCGCAGGAACGGCGGGTGGTTTCAACATCTCTGCCGCGGCGTTCCGGGTGACGAATCAGGTAGCTGCGGGAGTAACGGCGCATAAACGGCATATCCAGAGCCCAGCAGGCCAGGCCCATAAAGGGAACCCAGGCCAGCTGCTGCTTGAGGAAATACTTGTTCATCGGGATATGCTTGCGGAAAATGACGCACAGCACCACGATATCGGCCCAGCTGTGGTGGTTGCAGATAAGCAGGTACCAGTTCTTTTTGCTGAGTGTCTCCAGCCCCTGAATATCCCACTTGAGTCGCGGATTGAGATGCAACAGCGCGGCCAGCCCTTCGCACCAGCAGTACATCATAAAGTTGCAGAATACTGAGACTGAACGCCAGATGAACGGGATAGGCAAAATGAGCTTAATAAGTCCGGCGAGAATAATCGGCACGGAACATAAAATCGTTACTAAAATGGTGAGTACGATGCTTACAGGCAGCGTTATTGCAGCGAGAAATCTCGACATAGTGTTTTTATTCAGATAGTTAGTTATTTAACGCGCACATATAAACGAGCACAAGGCGCTGATTTTACCAGAAAACGCGCCAAATGATGGGTCTTACCAGATTAGAAAAATAGTCAATATGTCTATCCACACAGTGTGAATTATCACCAGATCGACTATTCTGGCTGTGATCGTGTTTTAATTTATTGAAAAATATAGATTATTTTATATTTAATCGAGGGTTACATATCCTTTGTTATAAGTAAAATAAAATTATTCACAAAGTTATCCACAATTTATTTTGCGTGCGATCGTGAAGATCGAGAAATCTTTTCGCCTTATTTTGGGGAAAAATTCATGTTTTCATGCCGTCTGTGGCATCCTTTACCCATAATCTGATAAACAGGCACGGAAATTATGGTTCAGATCCCAGAAAACCCTCT
>NZ_CBDKZX010000148.1:0-4642 GCF_965301105.1 Kluyvera sp. | reverse complement strand
CCCGGGTAAGCCCCTTTCGGCGCGAGCATGGGGTCAACTAAAAAACGTTTTCACGCGTAGGTAATCAGCTGAGTGGCATTGCGAATCTGAGTAATGTTCATGGGCTATCCTCCGGTGGGTGTGATAAGGAGAATAGCCCGTGACCACGCGTTACGATGTGGGCTAAAGGGCGATGATCGATGGAATTGGGCCAAACTTACCAGCCTGGCACCGCGCCGCCGTTGAAGATCGTTTCGGCCGCTTTTGCTACCTCAGGTGACTGATAAGACTGTATGAATTCCTTCACGTTTTCCGCATTTTTATTGTCTTCACGCGTCACGACAATGTTCACATACGGCGAGTTTTTATCTTCAATGAAGACGCTGTCATGAACCGGCGACAGGCCGGTTTGCTGGAGGTAGGTGGTACTAATAATGGCGACATCCACCTTCGGATCGTCCAGCACGCGCGGCAGCTGCGCGCCTTCCAGCTCCATAATCTTCAGATTTTTAGGGTTTGCGGTGATATCCAGCGCCGTCGGCAGCAGCCCGGTGTCCGGCTTCCGGGCAATCAGCTTCTCTTTTTGCAGCAGCAGCAGCGCGCGACCGAGGTTGGTTGGGTCGTTAGGAATGGCAACCGTTGCGCCGTCTTTCAGTTCATTCACCGATTTAATCTTGCGGGAATAGCCAGCCATCGGGAAGACGAAGGTGTTTGCAACGGCAACCAGCTTGTAGCCGTGCGCCTTGTTATCTTCTGCGAGGAACGGGCGGTGCTGGAAGACGTTGGCATCCAGCTCCCCCTGGTTAGTGGCATCGTTGGGCAGCAGCGATCCGCTAAAGCCCACCAGCTCCACGTCCAGACCGTATTTCTCTTTTGCCACCTTTTTAGCGACCTCCGCCACGTCCTGCTCGGCACCGTTAATCACGCCGACCTTAATGTGTTTGGCATCATTGCTGCTTTGGTCACAGCCCGCGAGCAGCAGGCCAGTCAGGAGAAGCGCACCCAGTCGAAGTTTCACGAGACAGTTCCTTTTGATAGACGTTTTGAAGACTATATCGACAACGCGACGGCGCGCTAAAAAACGAAAAGGAATCAATAAGAAGGATAAGTTATATGCGGCCTATTGCCGGGTGGCGCTGCGCTTACCCGGCCTACGCGCGGAGGTGTTGTAGGCCCGGTTAGCAAAGCACCACCGAGAGATGGGCATCAGGCTGCGGTAGTCCAGTCCTCTACCCTAAGGTCTTGCACCATTCCAAATGCGCGATCGTTGGTGACAATCGTCGTACCCCGGCTGATGGCATGCGCAGCAATCAACTGGTCGAGATCGCCCATCACCTTCCCTTTCTTTTCCATCACTGCACGAAGCTCGCCGTAGGCGGCTGCGGCTTCACTGTCCCAGTCGCAAATGGTGATGGTTTTTAGAAATTCCACTATGGTTTTGTGCAGTTGGTTGTTTTGCTTTTTGGCTACGCCGTAAAGTAATTCAGCCTCCGTTACGCTTGAAATACACATTTTTTCAGGCGCAATACGCGAATATTGATTTAGAACCTCGGGGTGTTGCCTCACAAGATGGCTTACGATGTTTGTGTCCAGCATATGCAGCATGTTCTACAGCCCTTCCAGAGGATCTCGTGTCGAATAGCTCTGATTACGCTCCTCTTTGCTCAGAAACGAATCCGGCACATGCGTTTGTTTGAGCAAACGCAAAAAGTTGTCCCTGTGTCGCTCTTTTTCCGATCTTGCCGTCAAAACAATATTCCCCTCGTCATCCCGCCGGATGTAAACGCTCTCCGTATCAAACGCAAACTCAGCAGGCAGAACAACAGCCTGCTTTCGCCCTTTTTTGATCAGTTTTGCTGTGCGCTCCATTGTAACCTCTGCTGGTTTATTGGACTGGCCAGAGCATGCGCCACGACGAGAAGGCATGACAACTTCGACGCTTCAATTTCAGAAAGCGACTCGCAAAAAATAACCGAACCGCTAACTTCACGTCTGTCGACGCAGCGGCGCTTCCCGTAAAAACCACGACAGCGCAAACGCCAGCACCATAATCCCTGCCGCCAGCAGGAATACCGCATGAATGGCCGAGCCGAAGGCATCAAGGTAGTCCAGCCTCAGGGCGTCAGGCAGATGGTGGATAGCGGCCGGGTTCAGCTCGCGCGGCAGTTCCGCGCCTTCCGGAAGGCTGTCCATCAGCCCTGACTGCAGAATATTCGTGAATACCGCGCCAAACAGCGCGACGCCGATCGCCCCACCGATGGAGCGGAACAGCGTGACGCCCGAGGTGGCTACGCCGTATTGATCCGCCGACACGCTGTTTTGCACCGCCAGCACCAGCACCTGCATCACCAGTCCCAGCCCCATGCCCAGCACGCTGGTGAACAGATAAAGCTGCCAGGTTGGCGACGTGATTGAAATGCGCGTCAGTAAAAACATCCCCACCACGCCGAGCAGCGTGCCGAGGATCGGGAACAGGCGATATTTCCCGGTACGGCTGATGATCCGCCCGCTGATAATCGAGGTCAGCAGCAGCCCGCCCATCAGCGGGATGAGCTGCAAACCGGCCTGCGTTGGCGTGGCGTCTTTCACCACCTGCAGGTACAGCGGCAGGAAAGTCACTGAGCCAAACAGCGACATACCGATGATAAAGCCAATCAGGCTGCAGAGCAGGAAGCTGCGGTCGCGGAACAGCGACAGCGGAATAATCGGCTCCCACGCCAGCCGCTCCTCATAGATAAACCCGGCAATGCCCGTCAGGCCAAAGGCCAGAATGCACCACAGCTGCGGGTCGCTCCACGGGCGAACGGTGCCGCCTTCGGTGGTAAACAGGATGATGCACAGCAGCGCCATGCTGAGGTAAATCGCCCCCAGATAGTCAATCTCGTGCTTGCTGCGCCGCGCGCTGCCGTGAAATACCGCGCCTATTACCAGCAGGGCAAACAGCCCCAGCGGCAGGTTGATGTAGAAAATCCAGCGCCAGGAGGCGTGCTGGACGATAAACCCGCCGATCAGCGGCCCGATGACCGTCGCCAGGCCAAACACGCCGCCAAACAGCCCCTGATAGCGCCCGCGATCGGCTGGCGGGATCACGTCCGCCACGGCGGCCATACTGATCACCATCAGGCCGCCACCGCCCAGCCCCTGCAGGGCGCGCATCAGCACCAGCTGGGTCATGTTCTGCGCCAGCCCGCACAGCGCGGAGCCCACGAGGAACAGCACAATGGCGATTTGCAGGACAATTTTGCGGCCAAACAGATCGCCGAATTTACCGTACAGCGGCACCACGATGGTGGAGCTGAGGATATAGGCCGTCACTACCCAGGAGAGCTTATCCAGGCCGCCCAGCTCACCGACAATGGTAGGCAGCGCCGTAGAGACGATGGTTTGATCAAGCGCAGAAAGCAGCATCACCAGCAGCAGCGCGCTGAACAGCAGCTTAATCGACGGCGCTTTTTGCGCAGGTTGAGTCATTACGTCGGATTCCATAAGAGATCGCTTGAAATTAATTAATCAGATAATTAATATTTGTGTAAGTGATGAATAAGATCAAGAGGCACCGTGGTCATGCCAGCATTAAAAGACAATTCTGAACCGCGCCGCCCCGGCCGCCCTCGCGGGGGTAAACGCGTCACCGCCAGCCGCGAACAGCTGCTGGATATCGCCCTGAACCTCTTTTCCCGTCAGGGGATCGCCAATACCTCACTCAACGCCATTGCCAAAGAGGCGGGCGTCACGCCTGCGATGCTTCACTACTACTTCAACTCCCGAGAGCAGCTGCTGGATGCGATGATTGAGGAGCGTTTCCTGCCGTTACGCGAGCGGATCGGGACGATTTTCGCCGATAACCGGGATTCGCCGGTGAACGCCCTGACGGAAATGGTTAAAGTGCTGGCCGAACTGGCGGAACAGTATCCCTGGTTTGCACCGCTGTGGATGCAGGAGGTGATTGGCGAAATGCCGGTACTGCGTACCCATCTTCAGGCGCGGTTTGGTGACGAGAAGTATCAGGCGACGCTTACCACCCTCAAACGCTGGCAGCAGGAAGGGAAGCTGAATCAGGCGCTGGCACCGGAGCTGCTGTTTACCACCTTGCTGAGCCTTGTGCTGGTGCCGTTTTCACGCATGCGCAATGACGAGAGGCTAAAATCCCTCTCGCCGGAAATCATTGTCCGTCATGCGCTTGCCGTAATCGGTACCGGGATCGGCGGTTAAAGCGCCTTTGCCAGATAGTGGCGCTGCATGCCCGCATGGGGATAATCCTGCAAAGACATCTGCAGCCGGTAGCCCTGTTTTTCATAGAACGGGCGCGCCTGGAAGCTGGCGGTATCGACCAGCGCGTGCTTGCAGCCCTGACGTCGGGCTTAATCTACTGGCCTGTTGATGAACTTGCTGCCCGCCCCGGCGACGCGCAGGGAATCGCTGACCCAGAGAATGAAAAAATTTTGCCAGTCACCTTTGCGCACGCCGATTAATCCGCCCAGCATGGCGCCCTTATCGTCACGTACGTAAACGCCAATGTCGCCACTAAAGTTCGACATATCTAAAAACTGCCCGTTATAAGCTCTTAACCCTACAAATAACTCTTCTTTCTCTTCGGGTGTGACTTTTTTAGTAATGCTCAACTGCATATTGTTCTCCTTATTTTCAGCGCAATCTGAATATC
>NZ_CBDKZX010000147.1:0-4643 GCF_965301105.1 Kluyvera sp. | reverse complement strand
CGGCAGATCCTCAAAATGGGCGGCCTGACGCGCTTTGACTGCGCGCTGGGCAGCCACAGTTTGATGCGCCGCGCCTTGTCGGTGGCGCTGTATCATGCTTTCCAGAGGCAAGCGTTCGGACATAACCTGGTTGATCTGCCGCTGATGCGTCAGGTGTTGGGTAAGATGGCGCTCCAGCTCGAGGGGCAGACGGCGTTCCTGTTCCGCCTGGCCAACGCCTGGGAGCAGCCACACGACGCGCTGTGGGCGCGACTCTTCACGCCCGCCGCCAAGTTCGCCATCTGCAAAGCGGGCATTCCGTTCGTGGCTGAGGCGATGGAGGTGCTGGGTGGGATAGGCTACTGCGAAGAGAGCGAGCTACCACGCCTGTATCGCGAGATGCCGGTGAACAGCATCTGGGAAGGCTCCGGCAATATCATGTGTCTCGATGTGCTGCGCGTGTTGATGAAACAGCCGGATGCGCTTGCGCTGCTGGCGGCTGAGTGTGCGGAGGTGAAAGGGCTGGATCGCCATTTCGATCGCCACTGGCGTCAGCTTCAGCAGCGGCTACGCAAGCCGTCACAAGCTCAGGGCCGTGAGATTACCGGGCAACTCTATTTGCTGGGGGTAGGCGCGCAAATGCTGCGCTATGCATCTCCACCTGTGGCTCAGGCCTGGTGTCGTATGATGCTTGATCCGCGCGGCGGCGTGCTGCTGCCTGAACAGGTGATAAGCGAAGTATTACATCGGGCGACGGGCAGGGGAAGGTAGTACATGAAGGGGGGAAGAAGCGTGATAGATGAACGCTTCTTCCTTTAGCGGCTGGTCTCAGGCATAGATAATCGCCTGTGCACGCCAGTTATCTTGCTGGGGCTCTTCGTACATCTGAACAATACGATACCAGGAGGCACCCTGTTCATCTGCCTTACGGGCGATAACCTGTTCGACGTCTTCCAGACTTCCGGCAACATTGTTCACTGAAATCAGGCCGATCTCATTGAGCCCGGTGACACAATCAGCACTGGCGAACTCTGCCGATTGCGCCGCAGCAGCGTGCGTGCCGCCTGACAAAAGCAGGGTAGATAAGGTAAGTGATTGTTTCATCGTCAGCTCCATTTCATTTAACCCACCAGGGCAGTCCATAGCAGACGCATGTTCCGTACTCCGACAGAGGCGTCATTGTGCATCAAGGAAACGTGAAACGGTGCAAACCTACGTAAAGCTGCTCAAGGTTACTTACGGTAAAGGATTGCCTGCGAATACCACTGCCCGGGCACGACGGTATCGTCTATCATCACGATCACGTAGTAATCCGCTTTCTGCGCGGTGGCTTTCGCCCTGATGGCCTCTTCAGCGTCCATCGGCGAGCCGTAGATCAGCGCGCTAACCGTACCCATGCGCTGCAAACCTTCCGTCTGGTTGCGACGAATCTCCTGCGGGTGGTCGGTGGCCGGAGGCGGCGCTTCAGGCGTGCCTTCCAGCAGGGTACAACCGCTCAGCGAGAGCGCCAACAACAGTGGGATTAACCGTTTTATCGTCATTTCCCGTTTCCTGATAGCCATAGTGTAGTGGGGAAAAATTTCCCTTTTGGGTTAATGTTCCTGATTTGTTAACCATAGCGCTATTTTCGAATGAAAATAACCTGAAACCGTAACCGGGTTCTCAATGTTATCAATCAGGGGTATTGTCGTTACATTATTGAATCCATTTCGTCTGCTATATCAGCATAGCTAAAGGAGAGGCCCGATGATTGAACTGGAAACTCGCACATTAGCAGGGCAGCAAGTTCTGCATGCCTGGCCTAAAGGAGGCGCGGAAAAGGCGCTGCCGACTATCGTGTTTTATCACGGATTTACCTCTTCTAACCTGGTTTATAGCTATTTTGCCGTAGCGCTGGCGCAGGGCGGTTTTCGGGTGGTGATGCCCAACGCCGCGGAACACGGCGAGCGTTATAACGGCGACGGTGCCGAGCGATTGCAGCATTTCTGGCAAATTTTGCTACAGAATTTCACCGAGTTTCCGGCGCTGCGCGACGCGCTGCTGGCAAGCGGAATGGTGAGCGAAGGGCGGTTGGCGGTGGCTGGCGCATCGATGGGGGGCATGACCGCGCTGGGGTTGATGACGCATCATCCCGAACTGAAGTGTGTCGCCAGCCTGATGGGCTCGGGCTATTTCAGCGGGCTTTCTGCTACGCTGTTTCCACCTCAGCCACAGCAGCGGGAACGCCTGATGGCTCCGCTGGCAAAATGGGACGTGGGCCATCAGCTGGCGCGCCTGTCCGACAGGCCACTGTTACTGTGGCACGGTGAAGAAGATGATGTGGTGCCAGCCGGAGAAACCTTCCGCCTGCAGCAGGCGTTGCGGGATGCCGGGCTGGATACGCATCTCACCTGCCTCTGGCAGGCGGGCGTTCGCCACCGTATTACGCCAGAGGCGCTGGACAGCACGGTGGCGTTTTTCCGCCAGCATCTTTAAACGCGGATCACCTGCACGCCTTGATCCTCCAGCTTTTTGAGGATCTCCGGGTCGGCCTGCTTGCCGGTGATGAGCAAATCTATCTCATCGGCGCGGCTGAACAGCATGCCTGCGCGCTCGCCAACCTTGCTGCTATCGACCAGCACCGCCAGTTTACCGACGACATTGAGCATTTTCTGTTCTGCCATCGCGGTAAGCATGTCGGTTTTGTACAACCCCTCCGCCGTTAGCCCTTTACCGCTGGTAAACATCCAGTGGCCAGCATAGAGGCTATTCTCACTGCCCTGCGGGCTCAGCGTAATCGCGTGGCTGCGGTTGTACTGACCCCCCATGATGATCACGCTGTCGTGCTCTTTGTCGATCAGATAGTTCGCCAGCGGCAGATAGTTGGTGATGATCTGCACCGGTTTGCCGCAAATTTCCTGGCCGACCAGAAAGGCCGTTGAACCGCAGTTGATGACCACGCTCTCGCCGGGCATCACCAGTTGCGCGGCGGCTTTGGCGATGCGCACCTTTTCATCGTGGTTTTGCGCCTGGTGAATGTTCATTGGCGACCAGCGCGGGGCCTGCTGACTGATGGCTTCGGCGCCGTTACGCACCTTCTTCAGCTTGCCGCTTTCATCCAGTTTGTTGATATCCCGGCGAGCCGTCGCGGGGGAAATCCCCAGACGGGAAATCACCTGCTCTACTGTAACAAAGCCCGCCTGTGCCAGCAGTTCCAGTAGAATCTGATGTCTTTGCGCTTCCGTCATGAGCTATTCCGAAAAAAAATGATGAGTAAAGATGATATTTGAAATATCAGCAAATTACTAAAACTATATACGCGGGGGAAGGGGAAAAGGTGGCGGAATTCCCCGGCATCGTTGTGCTCGGCCGAGCGTAGCGATGCCGGGAAGCCTGACTACAGGAACGATTTGAAAGGCAGATCCGGTTCAATCGTGAAGCAGTCGTCAAAACCGCGCGGATAATGGTATTCAAAGTTGTCTTTATCCAGCGGCCAGGTAAATTTGCCGCCCACTTGCCAGATAAAGGGTTTGAATCCGTACTTCAGGCGATCTTTTTTCATCTCCCACAGCACACGAATTTCCTGCGGATCGGCCTGGAAGTTTGACCAGATATCGTGGTGGAACGGAATCACAACTTTGGCGTTCAGCGCTTCCCCCATACGCAGGATATCGGCGCTGGTCATTTTGTCGGTAATCCCGCGCGGGTTCTCTCCATAAGAGCCCAGCGCCACGTCAATATGATGCTCGTTGCCGTGTTTCGCGTAGTAGTTGGAATAGTGGGAGTCGCCGCTGTGGTACAGGGTTCCGCCTGGGGTTTTGAACAGATAGTTCACTGCGCGCGCGTCCATACCGTCCGGCAGAACGCCGGCCGCTTTCTGGTCCGCCGGCAGCGTAATCAGCGCGGTACGGTCAAAGGCATCAAGCGCATGAATTTCAATGTCTTTAACTTTAACGATGTCGCCCGGTTTTACCACGATACAGCGTTCTTTCGGCACGCCCCAGCCTGTCCACAAGTCTACGCAGGTTTGCGGGCCGATAAACGGCACGTTATCGGCACAGTTCTGCATGACCGCGGCGGCAACGTTGACGTCGATATGATCGTTATGATCGTGTGTTGCCAGTACGGCATCGATCTGGCGAATAGCGAAAGGATCCAGCACGAAAGGCGTGGTGCGCAGGTTAGGCTGCAGCTTTTTCACCCCAGCCATGCGCTGCATCTGGTGGCCCTGCTTCATCAACGGGTTGCCATGGCTCTGTTTGCCGGTACCGCACCAGAA
This sequence comes from Kluyvera sp., assembly GCF_965301105.1. Lineage (NCBI taxonomy): Bacteria > Pseudomonadati > Pseudomonadota > Gammaproteobacteria > Enterobacterales > Enterobacteriaceae > Kluyvera > Kluyvera sp. Next base: position 406 of record NZ_CBDKZX010000147.1, on the reverse strand, counting down.
ATCGACACAGACGTTGGCGCCCCCTTCTGATTTCAGCCAGATTCCAGTGCAGCCAAGCCACCACATCGCAAAGGTCCCCGGCGCGACCTGCTCTTGTTCAATCTCTTCATTTAGCCAGCTCCCCCACTCCGGGAAAGTGCTCAGGATCCAGGATTCTCGCGAAATGGTCTCTATTTTACTCATCATGTTTTCCTCTGAAATACGTCACAAGTAATCATTTGGTGATTTGTTGTGATTGATATTCTCACCATTTTTTCACGAATGCAATGGGGTGATTTTGGTCTGATTCGGTGTTTTAGTCCATTTTGTAACGATTAATCAGCAATGGTTAGTCTATGTTTTATTTTTAATTTATTGATTTATATTGTTTATTTTTATTTTTTCTTAAGAGGTCACTATTCCATGT
>NZ_CBDKZX010000146.1:0-4654 GCF_965301105.1 Kluyvera sp. | reverse complement strand
ACGTGATGCTGAAGAACAAATCCATCAAAGACCGCCTCGTGCCGATCATCGCCGATGAAGCGCGTACCTTTGGTATGGAAGGTCTGTTCCGTCAGATTGGTATCTACAGCCCGAACGGTCAGCAGTACACCCCGCAGGACCGCGAGCAGGTTGCCTACTACAAAGAAGACGAGAAAGGCCAGATTCTGCAGGAAGGTATCAACGAACTGGGTGCTGGCGCATCCTGGCTGGCGGCTGCGACCTCTTACAGCACCAACAACCTGCCGATGATTCCGTTCTACATCTACTACTCCATGTTCGGGTTCCAGCGTATCGGTGACCTGTGCTGGCAGGCAGGCGACCAGCAGGCTCGCGGCTTCCTGGTAGGTGGTACTTCCGGTCGTACGACGCTGAACGGCGAAGGTCTGCAGCACGAAGATGGTCACAGCCATATTCAGTCTCTGACTATCCCGAACTGTATCTCTTACGATCCGTCTTACGCGTACGAAGTTGCGGTCATCATGCACGATGGTCTGGAGCGTATGTACGGTGAGAAACAAGAGAACGTTTACTACTACATCACCACGCTGAACGAAAACTACCACATGCCGGCAATGCCAGCAGGTGCCGAGGAAGGTATCCGTAAAGGTATCTACAAACTCGAAACCATCGAAGGTAGCAAAGGTAAAGTTCAGCTGCTGGGCTCCGGTTCTATCCTGCGTCACGTCCGTGAAGCAGCGCAGATCCTGGCGAAAGACTACGGTGTGGGCTCTGACGTGTACTCTGTGACTTCCTTCACTGAACTGGCGCGTGATGGTCAGGATTGTGAGCGCTGGAACATGCTGCACCCGCTGGAAACGCCGCGCGTTCCGTACATCGCTCAGGTGATGAACGACGCACCGGCTGTTGCCTCTACCGACTATATGAAACTGTTTGCTGAGCAGGTTCGTACTTATGTACCGGCTGATGATTACCGCGTACTGGGTACCGACGGCTTTGGCCGCTCTGATAGCCGTGAAAACCTGCGTCACCACTTCGAAGTTGATGCTTCCTACGTGGTTGTAGCGGCACTGGGCGAACTGGCTAAACGTGGCGAAATCGATAAGAAAGTGGTTGCGGAAGCAATTACCAAATTCAACATCGATGCAGAAAAAGTTAACCCGCGTCTGGCGTAAGAGGTAAAAGAATAATGGCTATCGAAATCAATGTACCGGACATCGGGGCTGATGAAGTTGAAATCACCGAGATCCTGGTCAAAGTAGGCGACAAAGTTGAAGCTGAACAGTCGCTGATCACCGTAGAAGGCGACAAAGCCTCTATGGAAGTTCCGTCTCCTCAGGCTGGTATCGTTAAAGAGATCAAAGTCTCTGTTGGCGACAAAACTGAGACCGGCAAACTGATCATGATTTTCGATTCCGCCGACGGTGCAGCAACTGCTGCACCTGCCAAGGCAGAAGAGAAGAAAGAAGCGGCTCCGGCAGCAGCACCTGCTGCAGCGGCAGCAAAAGACGTACACGTTCCGGATATCGGCGGTGACGAAGTTGAAGTGACCGAGATTCTGGTGAAAGTGGGCGACACTGTGACCGCAGAGCAATCGCTGATCACCGTAGAAGGCGATAAAGCCTCTATGGAAGTCCCGGCACCGTTCGCGGGTACCGTGAAAGAGATCAAAGTGAACACCGGCGACAAAGTGTCTACCGGCTCTCTGATTATGGTCTTCGAAGTCGCGGGCGCGGCACCAGCGGCTGCACCGGCTCAGGCAGCAGCGCCTGCCGCAGCGGCGGCTCCGGCAGCAGCTTCGGGCTCCAAAGAAGTTAACGTACCGGATATCGGCGGTGACGAAGTTGAAGTCACTGAAGTGATGGTTAAAGTCGGCGATAAAATTGCCGCTGAGCAGTCACTGATTACCGTAGAAGGCGACAAAGCCTCTATGGAAGTTCCGGCACCGTTCGCGGGCACCGTGAAAGAGATCAAAATCAGCACCGGCGACAAAGTCAAAACCGGTTCTCTGATTATGGTCTTCGAAGTGGAAGGCGCAGCACCTGCTGCCGCGCCGGCTCAGGCAGCAGCTCCGGCTCCGGCCGCCGCGCCTGCACAAGCAGCAGCGCCTGCTCCGGCCGCAAAAGCGGAAGGTAAATCTGAGTTTGCTGAGAACGACGCTTACGTCCACGCTACTCCGCTGATTCGTCGCCTGGCGCGCGAATTCGGCGTGAACCTGGCGAAAGTGAAAGGGTCTGGCCGTAAAGGTCGTATCCTGCGCGAAGACGTTCAGGCTTACGTGAAAGACGCTATCAAGCGTGCGGAAGCGGCTCCGGCTGCAGCAGCAGGCGGCGGTATTCCGGGCATGCTGCCTTGGCCGAAAGTGGACTTCAGCAAGTTTGGTGAAATCGAAGAAGTGGAACTGGGCCGTATCCAGAAAATCTCTGGTGCTAACCTGAGCCGTAACTGGGTGATGATCCCGCACGTTACCCACTTCGATAAGACCGATATCACCGATCTGGAAGCGTTCCGTAAACAGCAGAACGCCGAAGCTGAGAAGCGTAAACTGGACGTGAAATTCACCCCAGTGGTCTTCATCATGAAAGCCGTTGCCGCCGCTCTGGAACAGATGCCGCGCTTCAACAGCTCTCTGTCCGAAGATGGTCAGCGTCTGACGCTGAAGAAATACATCAACATCGGCGTTGCGGTAGATACCCCGAATGGTCTGGTTGTTCCGGTCTTCAAAGACGTGAACAAGAAGAGCATTACCGAGCTGTCTCGCGAACTGACCACCATCTCCAAGAAAGCGCGTGATGGCAAGCTGACTGCTGGCGAAATGCAGGGCGGTTGCTTCACCATCTCCAGCATCGGCGGCCTGGGGACCACCCACTTCGCGCCGATTGTGAACGCGCCGGAAGTGGCGATCCTCGGTGTCTCCAAGTCCTCTATGGAGCCAGTGTGGAACGGTAAAGAGTTTATGCCGCGTCTGATGATGCCGATTTCGCTCTCCTTCGACCACCGCGTTATCGACGGTGCGGATGGTGCGCGCTTTATCACCATCATCAACAACATGCTGTCTGACATTCGCCGTCTGGTGATGTAATGAAAAAGCCGGCCTGACGGCCGGCTTTTTTCTGGTAACCTCGGAGTGGTTAGGGGTTATCAGCAACAAAGGACAAAATCGTTTGCCGTTTGTTGTTTAAAAATTGTTAACAATTTTGTAAAATACACGCGGATAGAACGTCCCGGTGGATGATGGGCGTAATAACTATAACGTCAGACCGCCGGATACAAATGATAGAGGTCATGATGAGTACTGAAATTAAAACTCAGGTCGTGGTACTTGGGGCGGGCCCGGCGGGTTACTCTGCTGCTTTCCGTTGCGCTGATTTAGGTCTGGAAACCGTAATCGTAGAACGTTACAGCACCCTCGGTGGTGTTTGTCTGAACGTTGGCTGTATCCCTTCTAAAGCGCTGCTGCACGTAGCAAAAGTTATCGAAGAAGCCAAAGCGCTGGCTGAACACGGTATCGTCTTCGGTGAGCCGAAAACGGATATCGACAAGATTCGTACCTGGAAAGAGAAAGTCATCACTCAACTGACCGGCGGTCTGGCTGGTATGGCCAAAGGCCGTAAAGTGAAAGTGGTTAACGGTCTGGGTAAATTCACCGGGGCGAACACCCTGGAAGTGGAAGGCGAAAACGGCAAAACCGTGATCAACTTCGACAACGCGATCATCGCGGCGGGCTCTCGTCCAATTCAGCTGCCGTTCATTCCGCATGAAGATCCGCGCATTTGGGACTCCACAGACGCACTGGAACTGAAAGAAGTGCCAAAACGCCTGCTGGTTATGGGCGGCGGTATCATCGGTCTGGAAATGGGTACCGTGTACCACGCGCTGGGTTCAGAGATTGACGTGGTTGAAATGTTCGACCAGGTTATCCCGGCTGCAGACAAAGACATCGTTAAAGTCTTCACCAAACGCATCAGCAAGAAATTCAACCTGATGCTGGAAACCAAAGTGACCGCCGTTGAAGCGAAAGAAGACGGTATTTACGTTTCCATGGAAGGCAAAAAAGCCCCTGCCGAAGCTCAGCGTTACGATGCTGTGCTGGTGGCTATCGGTCGTGTACCGAACGGTAAAAACCTCGACGCGGGCAAAGCTGGCGTGGAAGTTGACGACCGTGGCTTCATCCGCGTTGACAAACAGCTGCGCACCAACGTGCCGCACATCTTTGCTATCGGCGATATCGTCGGTCAGCCGATGCTGGCGCACAAAGGTGTTCACGAAGGTCACGTTGCCGCTGAAGTTATCGCCGGTAAGAAACACTACTTCGATCCGAAAGTTATCCCGTCCATCGCCTATACCGAACCAGAAGTTGCATGGGTTGGTCTGACTGAGAAAGAAGCGAAAGAGAAAGGCATCAGCTACGAAACCGCCACCTTCCCGTGGGCTGCTTCTGGCCGTGCTATCGCTTCCGACTGCGCAGACGGTATGACCAAACTGATCTTCGACAAAGAATCTCACCGTGTGATCGGTGGTGCGATTGTCGGTACCAACGGCGGCGAGCTGCTGGGTGAAATCGGTCTGGCGATCGAAATGGGCTGTGACGCTGAAGACATCGCGCTGACCATCCACGCGCACCCGACTCTGCACGAGTCCGTGGGCCTGGCTGCCGAAGTGTTCGAAGGTAGCA
>NZ_CBDKZX010000145.1:0-4753 GCF_965301105.1 Kluyvera sp. | reverse complement strand
TCGCTGTGCGGCAGGCCCAGCGCTTCACGCGCTTTGGTGGTCAGGCCACGGCCGATAATCAGCGGAATACGGCCACCGGCGCGCACTTCGTCAATCAGCACGTCGGTTTTCAGTTCGAAGGTTGCCAGCAGTTCGTCGGTTTCATGATTGCGCACTTCGCCTTTGTACGGGTAGACGTCAATCACGTCGCCCATATTCAGGTTGGCTACGTCCACTTCGATTGGCAGCGCGCCCGCATCTTCCATGGTGTTGAAGAAGATTGGTGCAATTTTGCCGCCAAGGCACAGGCCACCGCCGCGCTTGTTCGGTACATGAGGGATATCGTCACCCATGAACCACAGTACGGAGTTGGTCGCGGATTTACGGGAAGAACCGGTACCCACCACGTCACCCACGTAGGCCAGCGGGAATCCTTTTTTCTGCAGGGCTTCGATCTGCTTGATCGGGCCAACGCTGCCCGGCTGATCCGGGTCGATGCCTTCGCGGGCGTTTTTCAGCATCGCCAGCGCGTGCAGAGGGATATCAGGGCGAGACCAGGCATCCGGCGCCGGAGAAAGGTCATCGGTGTTGGTTTCACCGGTGACTTTGAAGACGGTAACGGTAATTTTGTCCGCCAGCGCAGGACGGCTCAGGAACCATTCGGCATCGGCCCAGGACTGAACAACCTGCTTAGCGTAGGCGTTGCCCGCTTTGGCTTTCTCTTCGACGTCGTAGAAGTTATCGAACATCAGCAGGGTGTGGGAAAGCGCTTTGGCAGCAATCGGCGCCAGTTTCGCATCGTCCAGCGCATCAATCAGCGGATGGATGTTGTAACCCCCCTGCATGGTGCCTAACAGTTCGATAGCTTTTTCTGGGGAGACCAGCGGGGAAGTGGCTTCGCCTTTCGCAACGGCGGCGAGGAAACCCGCTTTAACATAGGCGGCTTCGTCAACGCCCGGCGGTACGCGGTTGGTTAACAGATCTAACAGGAATTCTTCTTCGCCAGCAGGCGGATTCTTCAGCAGCTCAACCAGCGCGGCCATTTGGGTTGCATCTAAGGGTTTGGCAACAATCCCAACGGCTGCACGCTCAGCTACGTGCTCACGGTATTCTTTTAGCACGACGGTATCTCCTCGCTCTCATTGTCATATGCGGTCGGCGATCTCTTCACGCTCCTGTGAGACAGCAGTTTGTAGGGTAAAAGCCCGGTACCGCGTGGGCCAGCATAGCAGGATTTCCGGGGACTGTTAATCCGTTTACAAAAAAGCAACATTAAATATTTGCTGAATCGTTAATGTTGGTATAAGAGAATAGAAAATTGCCCTTTAAGGCGGGATTCAACCATCTGTTAGTCATATTGTTCCTTGTTTTGTTATGAAAATATTGCATATACGTAATTAACATCAATAGAGCCTGGCGGATACCTCCTTACGCGAACTTCGCGCCAGAGGGGCAACTCGTGTCAGATTTTTCCGACAACGCGCAAAATCCCTGCTTTAATCAAAAAACAAACAACAGTCTCTTTATACTCGCGGCATATCCGATCCCTCATACGGACTGTGTAGTTCTCTGGAGATCCACCATGAACTTGCCCTTTAAGCCCCACTATATTGCACTGGTGTGCAGCGCCGGGCTGCTTGCGGCGGCTGGTACGCTGTATGTGAAAAGCCGCGAACCTGCCGCTCCGGAAGCGCCGCCGGTTGCCGCCGTCGCCGCGCCGGAAGCCGCAGCGACGCCAACCTACTCCACAGCGCAAATCACCCAGTGGGTGGCGCCCATCGCCCTTTACCCCGACCCGCTGCTGTCGCAGGTGTTGATGGCCTCCACCTACCCGGATAGCGTCACTCAGGCCGTGCAATGGTCGAAAGATCATCCCGGCCAGCAGGGCGATGCGGCGGTAAAAGCCGTCGCCGGGCAGCCGTGGGACGCCAGCGTGAAATCGCTGGTCGCCTTTCCACAGCTGACGGGCATGATGGGGGAAGATCCTCAATGGGTTACCAACCTCGGCAACGCCTTCCTGGCGCAGCCACAGGATGTGATGGATGCAGTGCAAAAGCTGCGCCAGCTGGCGCAGCAGACAGGTTCGCTGAAATCGACTCCTCAGCAAACGGTGACCACCACGAAACGCGCGGTTTCCTCCACCAGCACCAGCCATGCTACCAGTAGCACCAGTAGCGCAAGCAGCTCGCCAACGGTGATCAAAATCGAACCGAGCGATCCGCAAGTGGTGTACGTTCCGAACTACAACCCGACGGTTGTTTATGGCAACAGCTGGCCTTATACCTCTGCGCCACCGGTTTATCTGCCGCCGCCCCCCGGGGAACAATTTGCCGATAGCTTCGTGCGTGGCTTTGGCTATAGCCTGGGCGTGGCGACAACCTACGCGATTTTCAGCAACATTGACTGGGATGATGACGATCACCACCACGATGATGATCACCATCACGATGACGATCATTATGATCATGGCGGCTACCAGCATAATGGCGATAACATCAATATTAATGTAAATAATTTCAATAAGATAACTGGAGCAAACCTGAGCGGCGAAACCCGCAACTGGCAGCATAATCCGGCCTATCGCGGTAATACGCCTTATCCGAATAATACGGTGGCCAATCAGTTCCACCGGACCAACGTCGCCGGCGGGCTGAGCGCCACTCACCAGACTCCGGCGTTAGTTGCCCCGCACCAGACCGATGTGGCGGGCGGCCTCAGCGCCACCCAACATACTGCGCCGAACCGTGATACACAGCGTCAAGCGGCAATGCAGCAGCTTAACCAGCGCACGCATAGCAACGGCGCGACGCCAGCGGCCGCTGACTCGCGAGACGCTCAGCGCCGCGCCGCATCGCAGCAGCTCAACCACACCGCACAGCGCAATAACTTCCGCGGCTACGACGCCCCGACGAGCCATATCGCCACGCGGAATACCCAGCCGCGTGAGGCCGCGCAGCGCATCCAGCAGTCGCATCCGCAGTTAAACGACAGCCAGCGACAGAGCCTGCAACGTGAGCGTCAGAACGGCGAGAAACTGCACCTTAATCAGGACATGATGGGCCAGCGCAGCGCATTACAGGCACAGCGTGAAGGTGCACGCAGTAATGTTTTCAGCGGCAACGAAAGCCGCGCCCCCTCCTGGCAGTCACAGCAGTCACGCGGGCTGGAGAGCCGTCGCGCTTCCGGCCTCGGCGGCGAGCAGCGTAGCGGTGGCCTTGCTGAGCACCATGAGTTCCGTCGACGCTAAAGGATAACAAGATGAAAAAGCAGATACAGATAGCGCTGCTGGCGCTGACGATGTCGCCGCTGATGGCGTGGGCGCAGCAGACGTTTTCGACGCCAGACCAGGCAGCCAGCGCGCTGGTTGATGCGGTCAGCCACGAAGACAACAGCAAGCTGGATACACTCTTCGGCGAAAACTGGCAGCAGTTTTTACCCCCTGACGGCGTTGACCAGGAGGCCGTTGCTCGTTTTCTTCGCGACTGGCGGCTCGGACATCGGATCGTCCTGCAGGGCAACACCGCCTGGCTGGATGTTGGCAACGATGGCTGGCGGCTGCCCATTCCCATAGAGAAAAACGACAAAGGCTGGGAGTTTAATATCGCCGCTGGCGAGGATGAGATCCTGACCCGCGCAATAGGCCGCAACGAGCTTTCGGCTATTGAAGCCATGCACGCCTACGTGGATGCCCAGCAAGATTACTATCAGTTGAACCACGCCTGGGCGCAGAAAATTATCAGCAGCGACGGGAAAAAGGACGGCCTCTACTGGCCCATCAAACCAGGAGAAGATCCTAGCCCTCTGGGGCCAAACTTCAGCCCTTCGGTGCCAGGTGAAGGCTATCACGGCTACCATTTCCGCATTATCGCCAACGGCGATAAAGGCGAAGTCGCTCTGCTGGCCTGGCCGGTTGAGTGGGGGCAAACGGGCATCATGAGCTTTATGGTCGATAAGACCGACCGCGTTTACGAAGCGAACTTAGGTGCAGAGACGGCGCAAAAAGCGCAGGCGATTACCCAGTTCTCACCGGACTCCAGCGTCGGCTGGAAGGCCGTCGCCGAATAAAAAAATACCCGGCAGCGTGGAGACGCTGCCGGGTATTTTAAAACCTCAATGTGCTCTTACCCCTGATGAGGCATGAGCTCTGGATGGCCTTTCACCGGCGGTTTGCTGCTGGTCAACGCGGCTTCATCCGCACTGATGCTGCCGGAGTTATCCGCCCAGACGCCTTCCTGCGTTTTTGTCACCTGCTGATGCTGTGCATTCAGATCCTGTCCCATCGCCGCAATATGCGTGCTCTCGGTACCGCCGCTGTTATCCGCCCAGGGGATGGTGGCGTCCTGCGCAAAAGCCATACCGGAAATCAGGGTCGCAGCCAGCGCTGCCGTTGTCAGAATCGTTTTCATATCTAGCACCTCAATTTATTAGCATGCTACTATTTTATATCGTTATTATTATTCAAATAACGGCAAGATATAACAGAACGTTTCCCGAGGGGACGGCTAATACGGGGGCAAATAACGGGATCGTCGCGTACAGCGGACGTTGGTCGATTGAGCACCGCCGGCATGTGTTACCAGCCTCACAATCTTTGCTACGCTTCGACACAGCTTTGTGACAGAAAGCATAAAAAAAGCGGCCCTCAGGCCGCTTATGTCATTCCGATAACCGGGAAAAAGAATTACTTCTTCTTCGCTTTCGGGTTCGGCAGGTCGGTGATGCTACCTTCGAACACTTCGGCAGCCAGGCCCACGGACTCGTGCAGAGTCGGGTG
>NZ_CBDKZX010000144.1:0-4920 GCF_965301105.1 Kluyvera sp. | reverse complement strand
AGTGCGCGTCCGGCAGCCAGCCGTGCAGCGGAACCACCGGCATTTTCACCGCGAAAGCGATGAAGAAGCCAAGCATCAGCAGATATTCCACGCTGTGGGACATCGGGGTCTTCAGCAGATCCTGATAGTTGAAAGTCCATACGCCGGTCGCATCGTGGTGCACGAACACCAGCGCCAGGATGGCAATCAGCATCACCAGACCGCTTGCCTGGGTATAGATGAAGAACTTGGTGGCCGCCGTGATACGCGTTTTACCGTCGGAGGCTTTATGGCCCCAGAGCGCGATCAGGAAGTACATCGGCACCAGCATCATCTCCCAGAAGAAGAAGAACAGGAACATGTCGATGGCGAGGAACACGCCGATAACGCCGCCCAGGATCCACATCAGGTTGAGGTGGAAGAAGCCCTGGTATTTCTGGATTTCATTCCAGGAACAGAGCACCGCCAGCACACCCAGCAGACCGGTCAGCACCACCATCAGCAGCGACAGGCCGTCGATAGCAAGGTGGATAGTGATCCCAAAACGTGGGATCCACGGCAGGATGAACTCAGACTGCCACTGCGGCAGACCGGCAGATTGCGTGAGTGAGTAGCCGCCCTGCAGCCACAGCTGCAGGCCAAGCGCCAGCGTCAGTCCCATGGTAATCAGCGCTATCCAGCGCGGCATCTTCACGCCAAAGCGTTCGGTCTGCCAGCAGAGGAAACCGCCAATAAAGGGAATCAGTATTAGCCAGGGTAATAACATGGCAATTCATTTCCTTATTCAACTATCCGGTGGCGACATCGCTCGCCGGAACAGGAAAACAGCACGACATTTTCATGGGGAGGAAAACCCTCCCCAACGAATTAACGCAATACCATCAACAGCGCCAGCACCACCACGGCACCAATGCTCATTGACGCAACATACCAGCGCAGATAACCGTTCGCGCTCAGCACCAGGCCTTTGCCAGCAAAGCGGGAAAGGATCGCCGGAATGTTCATCAGCGCGTTGAGCGGGTCGCTCTTCAGCAGCCAGGCGATGCCCAGGAATGGCTTAACGAACACTTTGTCGTATAGCCAGTCAAAGCCCCAGGCGTTGTACCACCAGGTACCCAGCAGACGGCCCGGCGCGCTGTTGGCGATAGAGGTCACCAGCGTACGTTGACCCAGCCACAGCCATGCGGCAATCAGGATACCGGCAATCGCCACGATGCCTGAGGTGATTTCCAGCGTCAGCACGCGGCCATGTTCCAGTTCGGTCGTTGCCGGCAGTACGCCGTGCAGCGGCGGCACAATCAGCGCGCCCACGAAGGTCGACAGCACCATCAGCACAATCAGCGGCAGGTGATGGGTAATCCCCTTCCCTGCGTGCGCATGAATCTGCTCTTTACCGTGGAAGACGATGAAGATCATACGGAAGGTGTACAGCGAGGTCATGAACGCACCGACCAGACCCGCCACCATCAGGTTGATATGACCGTTAGCCATCGCCCCGGCAAGGATTTCGTCTTTACTGAAGAAGCCCGCGGTAATCAGCGGCAGCGCAGAGAGCGCGGCGCCACCGACCAGGAAGCAGGCATACACCAGCGGAATCGACTTACGCAGGCCGCCCATTTTGAAGATGTTCTGTTCGTGATGACAGGCCAGAATCACCGAGCCGGACGCCAGGAACAGCAGCGCTTTGAAGAACGCGTGGGTCATCAGATGGAAAATCGCCGCATCCCACGCCTGCACGCCCAGCGCCAGGAACATGTAGCCAATCTGGCTCATGGTGGAGTACGCGAGTACACGTTTGATATCGGTCTGCACCAGCGCGGCAAAGCCTGCCAGCACCAGCGTAATCGCTCCAACGATACCCACCAGATGCAGCACTTCCGGCGTCATCAGGAACAGGCCGTGGGTACGGGCAATCAGGTAGACACCTGCGGTAACCATCGTCGCAGCGTGGATCAGCGCGGAGACCGGCGTCGGGCCGGCCATCGCGTCCGCAAGCCAGGTCTGCAACGGCAGCTGCGCGGATTTACCTACGGCACCACCCAGCAGCATCAGCGTTGCCCACATCAGCATGTTATTGCCTGCGGCAAAGTGCGCCGGCGCCAGTTCCACCATTTCGCGGAAGTTCAGCGTGCCCAGCTCGTTGTAGAGGATGAACAGCGCGAAAGCGAGGAACACGTCACCCACACGGGTGACCACGAAGGCTTTCATCGCCGCCGCGCCGTTCTTCGGATCGGTGTAGTAGAAACCGATCAGCAGATAGGAGCACAGGCCCACGCCTTCCCAGCCGAGGTACATCAGCAGCAGGTTATCGGCCAGCACCAGAACCACCATGCTGGCGATAAACAGGTTGGTGTAGGCGAAGAAGCGGGAGTAACCCTCTTCACCGCGCATGTACCAGGAGGCGAACATGTGGATCAGGAAGCCGACCCCGGTTACTACCGAGAGCATGGTCAGCGACAGGCCGTCCAGCACCAGGTTGAAACCGATATTGAAATCACCGACGGACATCCACGTCCACAGCGGCTGGCTGAACGCCTGTTTGCCGTTAGCGAAGAAGTCGATGCCGACGTACGCCGTGACCAGCGCGGACAGACCAATCGAGCCAATCCCCACGGTGGCGGACAGGTTTTCTGACCAGCGCCCGCGGGAGAAGGCCAGCAGGACAAAGCCAATTAACGGGAAAATAATGGTTAAGGCAAGCATGTTCATCCGCGCAACTCACTTACTGAATCGATGTTCAGGTTCTGGCGGCGACGATGGAGCTGCAGCAGCAGCGCCAGGCCAATACTTGCTTCCGCAGCCGCAAGGGTAATGGCGAGGATATACATCACCTGACCGTCGGTCTGGCCCCAGTAGCTGCCGGCGACCACAAAGGCCAGCGCGGCGGCGTTAATCATGATTTCCAGCCCAATCAGCATAAACAGCAGGTTACGGCGGATAACCAGGCCGGTTAAACCCAGCACGAATAAAATCGCGGCGAGGATCAGCCCATGTTGTAAAGGAATCATGCGTGTTCCTCCGTTTTCCTTTTCGCGCTATCGCCGGAACGGTTGCTCAGCACTTCGCCCGGACGGTCTTCACGGCCAATGTGGAAGGCCACCACCAGCCCGGCCAGCAGCAGCATCGACGCCAGTTCTACCGCCAGAACGTACGGCCCGAACAGTGCGATACCGACTTCTTTCGCGCTGATGGCGTTTCCGTCGATGCCCTGGTCATTCAGGCCGATGATGGCGTAAACCATCACCGCCAGCAGCACGGCGGACAAAATCGCCGGGCCAATCCAGATTTGCGGTTTCAGCCACTCACGTTCCTGAGCGATTTCCGCGCCGCCCAGGTTCAGCATCATCACCACGAAGACGAACAGCACCATGATGGCGCCCGCGTAAACGATGATCTCCAGCGCACCGGCGAAATACGCGCCCAGCGAGAAGAACACCCCGGCAATTGCCAGCAGCGAGATAATCAGATACAGCAGCGCATGTACCGGGTTAGTGTGCGTAATCACTCGCAGCGTCGCGAGGACAGCAATCAGGCCACAGATATAAAAAGCGAATTCCATTGCCCCTCTCCTTACGGTAACAGGCTCTTGACGTCGATAGGCTTAGCTTCGTTCTCTGCTTCGCCCTTATCTTTGCCGTCGATTGCCATACCCGCCATCCGGTAGAAGTTATATTCCGGGTATTTGCCCGGACCGGAAATCAGCAGATCCTCTTTTTCGTACACCAGATCCTGACGCTTGTATTCACCCAGTTCGAAGTCCGGGGTCAACTGAATCGCCGTGGTCGGGCACGCTTCTTCACACAGGCCGCAGAAAATGCAGCGCGAGAAGTTAATGCGGAAAAACTCCGGATACCAGCGGCCATCTTTGGTCTCTGCTTTCTGCAGAGAGATACAGCCCACCGGGCAGGCTACCGCGCACAGGTTACAGGCCACGCAGCGCTCTTCGCCGTCCGGGTCGCGCGTCAGCACGATACGGCCACGATAGCGCGGCGGCAGGTAAACCGGCTCTTCCGGGTACATTTGCGTTTCGCGTTTGGCGAACGCATGCAGGCCAATCATCCAGATACTGCGTACCTGGGTGCCGAAGCCTACGAGTAATTCTTTTAAGGTCATGGTCTATTCGCCCCTTATTGCGCCTGCCACAGAATGACAGCCGCCGTTACCAGCAAGTTGATCAGCGTCAGCGGCAGGCACACTTTCCAGCCGAAGGACATTACCTGGTCATAACGCGGACGCGGTAATGAGGCGCGAATCAAAATGAACATCATCATGAAGAACGCGGTTTTCAGCGCGAACCAGATGAACGGCGGTAAGAACGGGCCTTGCCAGCCACCGAAGAACAGCGTCACGATCATCGCCGATACGGTAACGATGCCGATGTATTCCCCCACGAAGAACAGACCGAATTTCATGCCGGAATATTCAATGTGGTAACCATCAGCCAGTTCCTGCTCGGCTTCCGGTTGGTCAAACGGGTGACGGTGACACACCGCTACGCCCGCAATCGCAAAGGTAATGAAGCCGAAGAACTGCGGAATCACGTTCCACAGGTGAGCCTGGTTATTGACAATGTCGGTCATATTGAATGAACCGGCTTGCGCCACCACGCCCATCAGGGACAGACCGAGGAACACCTCGTAGCTCAGGGTCTGCGCAGACGCACGCATCGCCCCCAGCAGGGAGTATTTGTTGTTACTCGACCAGCCGGCAAACAGCACCGCGTACACCGCGAGGCCTGCCAGCATCAGGAAGAACAGGACGCCAATATTGAGGTCGGCGACCACCCAGCTTGGGCTGACCGGCACAATGGCGAAGGCCAGCAGCAGCGAGGTAAAGGCGATCATCGGTGCCAGCGTAAAGATGACGCGGTCCGAGAATTTCGGTACCCAGTCTTCTTTAAAGAACATCTTGATCATGTCCGCAACCAGCTGGAGCGAACCG
>NZ_CBDKZX010000143.1:0-5019 GCF_965301105.1 Kluyvera sp. | reverse complement strand
GTTTCGGCCTGATCGCCCACATAGAAGGCGAACCTAGCCACAAGGTAGTGCGTACCGCGATACACGCACTGGCCCGTATGCAGCACCGCGGTGCGATCCTCGCCGACGGTAAAACCGGCGACGGTTGTGGCTTGCTGCTGCAAAAACCTGACCGTTTCTTCCGCATCGTTGCTGAAGAACGTGGCTGGCGCTTAGCCAAAAACTATGCCGTTGGGATGCTGTTCCTGAATAAGGATCCTGAACTGGCCGCTGCCGCCCGCCATGTTGTAGAAGAAGAACTGCAGCGTGAAACCCTGTCTATTGTTGGCTGGCGCGATGTGCCCACCAACGAAGGTGTACTCGGTGAAATCGCCCTCTCCTCTCTGCCTCGTATAGAACAAATTTTCGTTAACGCCCCTGCGGGCTGGCGCCCACGCGATATGGAACGCCGCCTGTTTATCGCCCGCCGCCGTATCGAAAAGCGCCTCCTGCAAGATAAAGACTTCTACGTTTGTAGCCTGTCCAATCTGGTGAACATTTATAAAGGTCTGTGTATGCCGGCGGATCTGCCGCGCTTCTACCTGGACCTCGCGGACCTGCGTCTGGAATCGGCCATCTGCCTGTTCCACCAGCGCTTCTCCACCAACACCGTGCCGCGCTGGCCGCTGGCACAGCCGTTCCGCTACCTGGCGCACAACGGCGAAATCAACACCATCACCGGTAACCGTCAGTGGGCGCGCGCGCGTACCTATAAGTTCCAGACGCCGCTGATCCCTGACCTGCACGACGCCGCGCCGTTCGTCAACGAAACCGGCTCCGACTCCAGCTCCATGGATAACATGCTTGAGCTGCTGCTGGCAGGCGGGATGGACATCATCCGCGCCATGCGTCTGCTGGTACCACCGGCCTGGCAGAACAACCCGGATATGGATCCGGACCTGCGTTCGTTCTTCGACTTTAACTCCATGCACATGGAGCCGTGGGACGGCCCGGCAGGGATCGTCATGTCTGATGGCCGCTACGCCGCCTGTAACCTCGACCGTAACGGCCTGCGCCCGGCGCGCTACGTCATTACCAAAGACAAACTCATCACCTGCGCCTCTGAAGTCGGGATCTGGGACTACCAGCCTGACGAAGTGGTGGAAAAAGGCCGCGTCGGCCCAGGCGAGCTGATGGTTATCGACACCCGCAGCGGCCGCATTCTGCACTCGGCGGAAACCGACAACGATCTGAAAAGCCGCCATCCGTACAAAGAGTGGATGGAGAAAAACGTTCGCCGTCTGGTGCCGTTTGAAGATCTGGCCGACGATCAGGTGGGCAGCCGTGAGCTGGATGACGATACGCTTGCCAGCTACCAGAAACAGTTTAACTACAGCGCTGAAGAGCTGGATTCCGTGATTCGCGTACTCGGCGAAAACGGTCAGGAAGCCGTCGGTTCGATGGGTGACGATACCCCGTTCGCCGTGCTCTCCAGCCAGCCGCGTATTATTTACGACTACTTCCGCCAGCAGTTTGCGCAGGTGACCAACCCGCCAATCGACCCGCTGCGTGAAGCGCACGTGATGTCGCTGGCAACCAGCATTGGTCGTGAGATGAACGTCTTCTGCGAAGCGGAAGGCCAGGCGCACCGCCTGAGCTTCAAATCGCCAATTCTGCTGTACTCCGATTTCAATCAGCTCACCACGATGAAAGAGGATCATTACCGCGCCGACACGCTGGACATCACCTTCGATGTGACGGAAACCAGCCTCGAAGCCACGGTCAAAGCCCTGTGCGACAAGGCCGAAGAGATGGTGCGCAGCGGTACAGTCCTGCTGGTGCTGTCCGACCGTAACATCGCCAAAAACCGCCTGCCGGTACCGGCGCCAATGGCGGTGGGCGCAATCCAGGCTCGCCTGGTGGATAAGAGCCTGCGCTGCGACGCGAACATCATCGTGGAAACCGCCAGCGCCCGCGACCCGCACCACTTTGCGGTACTGCTCGGCTTTGGCGCGACGGCAATCTATCCGTACCTGGCCTATGAAACTCTGGGTCGTCTGATCGATACCCATGCTATCGAGAAAGACTACCGCACGGTGATGCTGAACTACCGTAACGGCATCAACAAAGGTCTGTATAAGATCATGTCCAAAATGGGCATCTCGACCGTTGCTTCCTATCGTTGCTCTAAGCTGTTTGAAGCGGTCGGTCTGCACGATGACGTGGTCGAAAATTGCTTCCAGGGCGTGGTTAGCCGCATCGGCGGCGCGTCGTTCGACGACTTCCAGCAGGATCTGCTGAACCTGTCGAAGCGTGCCTGGCTGGCGCGTAAACCGCTGGAACAGGGCGGCCTGCTGAAATACGTTCACGGCGGCGAATACCATGCCTACAACCCGGACGTGGTGCGCACCCTGCAACAAGCGGTACAGAGCGGCGAATACAGCGATTACAAAGCCTATGCAGAGCTGGTCAACAACCGCCCTGCCGCGACGCTGCGCGACCTGCTGGCCATCACGCCAAACGGCGAGACCGTCAACCTGGCCGATGTAGAGCCCGCGAGCGACCTGTTCAAACGTTTCGATACCGCAGCGATGTCTATCGGCGCACTGAGCCCGGAAGCACACGAAGCGCTGGCCGAAGCGATGAACAGCATCGGCGGCAACTCGAACTCCGGCGAAGGCGGCGAAGACCCGGCGCGTTACGGCACCAACAAAGTGTCGCGCATCAAGCAGGTAGCCTCCGGTCGCTTTGGCGTCACCCCGGCGTACCTGGTCAATGCCGACGTCATTCAGATTAAAGTCGCTCAGGGCGCGAAACCGGGCGAAGGTGGTCAATTGCCGGGTGATAAAGTCACCCCATACATTGCCAAACTGCGTTATTCCGTACCGGGCGTGACGCTGATTTCTCCGCCGCCGCACCACGATATTTACTCTATCGAGGACTTAGCGCAGCTGATTTTCGACCTCAAACAGGTCAACCCGAAAGCGATGATCTCCGTGAAGCTGGTTTCCGAACCGGGCGTCGGCACCATCGCTACCGGCGTGGCAAAAGCCTATGCAGACCTCATCACCATCGCCGGCTACGACGGCGGCACCGGCGCAAGCCCGCTGTCTTCGGTGAAATACGCCGGCTGTCCGTGGGAGCTGGGTCTGGTCGAAACGCAGCAGGCGCTGGTCGCTAACGGCCTGCGTCACAAGATTCGTCTGCAGGTGGACGGCGGCCTGAAAACGGGCGTCGACATCATTAAAGCGGCGATCCTCGGCGCGGAAAGCTTCGGCTTCGGTACCGGGCCGATGGTCGCGCTGGGCTGTAAATACCTGCGTATTTGCCACCTGAACAACTGCGCAACCGGTGTTGCGACTCAGGATGAGAAACTGCGTAAGAACCACTATCACGGCCTACCGTTCAAAGTAACTAACTACTTTGAATTTATTGCCCGTGAAGTCCGCGAGCTGATGGCTGAACTGGGCGTCACCCGCCTCGTTGACCTGATTGGCCGCACCGACCTGCTCAAAGAGCTGGATGGCTTCACCGCCAAGCAGCAGAAGCTGGAGCTGTCTCGTCTGCTGGAAACCGCGGAGCCGCATCCTGGCAAAGCGCTGTACTGCACCGAGAACAATCCACCGTTTGATAACGGCGTGTTGAACGCGCAGCTGTTGCAGCAGGCAAAACCGTTTGTTGATGAGCGCCAGAGCAAAACCTTCTGGTTTGATATCCGCAACACCGACCGTTCCGTTGGCGCATCGCTGTCTGGCTACATTGCCCAGACGCACGGCGACCAGGGGCTGGCGGCGGATCCGATCAAAGCGCACTTCAACGGTACCGCGGGCCAGAGCTTCGGCGTGTGGAACGCCGGCGGCGTTGAGCTGTACCTGACCGGCGATGCCAACGACTACGTCGGTAAAGGCATGGCGGGCGGTCTGCTGGCGATTCGTCCGCCGGTGGGTTCATCCTTCCGCAGCCATGAAGCCAGCATCATCGGCAACACCTGCCTGTACGGCGCGACCGGTGGTCGTCTGTACGCCGCGGGCCGCGCGGGTGAACGTTTCGGCGTGCGTAACTCCGGGGCGATTACCGTGGTGGAAGGCATCGGCGACAACGGCTGTGAATATATGACCGGCGGTATCGTCTGCGTGCTGGGCAAAACGGGCGTGAACTTCGGCGCCGGTATGACGGGCGGTTTCGCCTATGTGCTGGATGAAGACGGTGATTTCCGTAAACGCGTGAACCCGGAACTGGTAGAAGTGCTGGACGTCGACTCGCTGGCGATTCACGAAGAACATCTGCGTGGATTGATCACCGAACACGTACAGCTGACCGGCTCCTCCCGCGGTGAAGAGATTCTGGCGCACTGGCCGTCTTATTCCGCGAAGTTTGCTCTGGTTAAGCCGAAATCCAGCGATGTGAAAGCGCTGTTGGGTCACCGTAGTCGTAGCGCAGCCGAGCTGCGCGTGCAGGCGCAGTAAGAGGTCATCATGAGTCAGAACGTTTATCAATTTATCGACCTGCAGCGCGTTGATCCGCCGAAGAAACCGCTGAAGATCCGCAAGATCGAGTTTATCGAGATCTACGAGCCGTTTTCCGAAGGCCAGGCCAAAGCGCAGGCAGATCGCTGCCTGTCCTGCGGCAACCCGTACTGCGAGTGGAAATGTCCGGTACATAACTACATCCCGAACTGGCTGAAGCTGGCGAATGAGGGGCGTATTTTCGAAGCGGCGGAACTTTCACACCAGACCAACACCCTGCCGGAAGTCTGTGGCCGTGTGTGCCCGCAGGATCGCCTGTGTGAAGGCTCCTGTACGCTGAACGATGAGTTTGGCGCCGTGACCATCGGCAACATTGAACGCTATATCAACGATAAAGCATTCGAGATGGGCTGGCGTCCGGACCTCACCGGCGTGAAGCAAACCGGCAAGAAAGTCGCCATCATCGGTGCGGGCCCGGCGGGCCTGGCGTGCGCGGATGTGCTGACCCGCAACGGCGTGAAGGCGGTGGTCTTCGACCGTCACCCGGAAATCGGCGGTCTGCTGACCTTCGGTATCCCGGCCTTCAAGCTGGAGA
>NZ_CBDKZX010000142.1:0-5044 GCF_965301105.1 Kluyvera sp. | reverse complement strand
AGCAGAATGAACAGAACCTGCTGCCGAAAACCATTCTCTACTGCCTGAACCCGCGTGATAACGAAGTGCTGGGCACCATGATCGGCAACTTCCAGGGCGAAGGTATGCCGGGCAAGATGCAGTTCGGTTCCGGCTGGTGGTTCAACGATCAGAAAGACGGTATGGAACGTCAGATGACTCAGCTGGCACAGCTGGGCCTGCTGAGCCGCTTCGTCGGTATGCTGACCGACAGCCGTAGCTTCCTGTCTTACACTCGTCACGAATACTTCCGCCGTATTCTGTGCCAGATGATTGGCCGTTGGGTTGCCGCGGGCGAAGCGCCTGCCGACATCCAGCTGCTGGGTGAGATGGTGAAAAACATTTGCTTTAACAATGCGCGTGACTACTTCGGCATTGAACTGAACTAAGGTCTGGGTGAAGGTATGCAATACATCAAGATCCATGCGCTGGATAACGTCGCGGTAGCGCTCGCTGATTTGGCTGAAGGAACCGAAGTCACCGTTGATGGGCAGGCGGTAATCCTGCGTCAGGCGGTCTCTCGTGGCCATAAATTCGCCTTATGCGATATTGCGAAAGGCGAAAACGTCATTAAATACGGTTTGCCAATTGGCCATACGCTGGTGGACGTTGCGGCGGGTGAGCATATTCATGCTCACAACACGCGCACCAATCTGAGCGACCTGGACACGTATAGCTACCACCCTGATTTTCAGGCGGAAGTTGCACAACCGGCGGATCGCGATGTGCAGATCTACCGTCGTGCCAACGGCGATGTTGGCGTGCGCAACGAACTGTGGATCCTACCGACGGTAGGCTGTGTTAACGCCATGGCGCGCCAGATGCAGAACCGTTTTCTGAAAGAGACTAACGACGCCGAAGGAATCGACGGCGTGCATCTCTTCAGCCACACCTACGGCTGTTCACAGCTCGGCGACGACCACATTAACACCCGCACCATGCTGCAAAACATGGTGCGTCACCCGAATGCGGGTGCGGTGCTGGTGGTTGGCCTTGGTTGTGAAAACAACCAGGTTGATGCCTTCCGCGAAACCTTAGGCGAGTACGATCCTGAGCGCGTTCACTTCATGGTCTGCCAACATCAGGAAGACGAAGTGGAAGCGGGGATTGAACATCTTCACCAGTTGTACAACGTGATGCGTAACGATAAGCGTGAGCCGGGTAAACTGGGTGAGCTGAAGTTTGGTCTGGAATGCGGCGGCTCTGACGGCCTGTCCGGTATTACCGCCAACCCGATGCTGGGGCGTTTTTCTGACTACGTGATTGCCAACGGCGGCACCACCGTACTGACCGAAGTACCGGAAATGTTCGGCGCCGAGCAACTGCTGATGGACCACTGCCGCGATGAAGAAACGTTCGGCAAGCTGGTCACCATGGTCAATGACTTCAAGCAGTACTTCATTGCTCACGACCAGCCGATCTACGAGAACCCATCGCCGGGCAACAAAGCGGGCGGTATCACCACGCTGGAAGATAAATCTCTCGGCTGCACGCAAAAAGCAGGCTCCAGCCAGGTGGTGGACGTACTGCGCTACGGCGAACGTCTGAAGACGCATGGTCTGAACCTGCTGAGCGCACCGGGTAACGATGCGGTGGCGACCAGTGCCCTGGCGGGCGCGGGCTGTCATATGGTGCTGTTCAGTACCGGTCGCGGTACGCCGTACGGTGGTTTTGTGCCGACGGTGAAAATTGCTACCAACAGCGAGCTGGCGGCGAAGAAAAAGCACTGGATCGACTTTGACGCTGGACAGTTGATCCACGGCAAAGCGATGCCGCAGTTACTGGAAGAATTTGTCGATACCATCGTCGAGTTCGCCAACGGCAAGCAAACCTGCAACGAGCGGAATGATTTTAGAGAGTTAGCGATATTTAAAAGCGGCGTAACGTTGTAGTAAATACCTGATGGTACCTGCATGCAGGTCTGCGCAAACCGTAGGCCTGATAAGCGCAGCGCCATCAGGCACAAACCGTTGCCGGATGGCGGCGAACTCGCCTTATCCGGCCTACGAGATAGAATTGGGGTTGCTTGCATGACCGCGTATTGGCTGGCCCAGGGCGTAGGTGTCATCGCCTTTCTGATCGGTATTACCACCTTTTTCAATCGCGATGAGCGCCGGTTCCGGCTGCAACTCGCTGTCTATAGCGCCACCATCGGCGTGCATTTTTTCCTGATGGGTGCCTGGCCTGCGGGAATGAGCGCAGAACTCAACACCATCCGCACACTTGTCTCAATGCATACCCGCAAACTGTGGGTAATGACCGTTTTTATTGTCCTCACCCTGGTTCTCGGGCTGGCGAAATTACAGCATGCGATGGAGCTGTTGCCGATAATTGGCACGCTGGCCAGCACCTGGGCGCTGTTTCGCTGCAAAGGGTTAACCGTGCGCTGCGTCATGTGGTGCGCAACCGCCTGTTGGGTTATCCATAATTTCTGGCTAGGGTCGATTGGTGGGACGATGATCGAAGGGAGTTTTCTGGTGATGAACGGCCTGAACATTATTCGCTTCCGGCGGATGCAAAAACGCGGAATTGATCCGTTCAAAATTGAAAAAAGCGTACAAGAAAAGAGCCCCTCCGCCCGATGACGGAGGGGCGCAGGGATTAGCCGCGCAGAGCGTTATTTGCCAGACGCTCGTCTTCAGCCTGGCAGGCTGCAGCGGTAAACAGGACGTCTGTAGAAGAGTTCAACGCCGTTTCACATGAGTCCTGCAATACGCCGATGATAAAGCCAACGGCAACAACCTGCATGGCGATGTCATTCGGGATACCGAACATGTTGCACGCCAGCGGGATCAGCAGCAGAGAACCGCCCGCCACGCCCGATGCACCACAGGCACACAGCGAAGCCACCACGCTCAGTAACAGCGCCGTCGGTAAATCGACCGGAATACCCAGCGTATTCACCGCCGCCAGCGTCAGTACGGTAATGGTGATCGCCGCGCCCGCCATATTGATGGTGGCGCCCAGCGGAATAGACACCGAATAGGTATCACGATCCAGATTCAGTTTCTCACACAGTGCCATGTTCACCGGAATATTTGCCGCCGAACTGCGGGTAAAGAAGGCATACACGCCGCTTTCACGCAGACAGGCCAGCACCAGCGGATACGGGTTACGGCGAATTTTCCAGAAGACCAGCAGTGGGTTAACCACAAATGCCACCAGCAGCATACAGCCTACCAGTACGGTCAGCAGTTGGGCGTAGCCCCAAAGCGTGGCGAAACCGGTGGTTGCCAGCGTGGAGGAGACCAGACCAAAGATACCGATTGGCGCGAAACGAATCACCAGCTTCACCATAAAGGTGACGGCGTTGGACATATCATTGACCAGATTTTTGGTCGTTTCATTGCCGTGGCGCAGTGCAAAGCCCAGGCCGACAGCCCATACCAGAATACCGATATAGTTGGCGTTCAGCAGAGCATCAATTGGGTTAGAAACCATGCTCATCAGCAGGCTACGCATCACTTCCACAATCCCGGATGGCGGTACGATATCCCCCGCGCTGCTGGAAAGATGCAGTGTTGATGGGAAAGCAAAGCTGAAGACAACGGCGGTTAATGCCGCTGAAAATGTTCCGAGCAGGTAGAGGAACAGAATGGGGCGGATATTGGTTTTTTGCCCGTGCTGGTGGTTGGCGATAGAAGCCATCACCAGCATCAGAACCAGAATTGGCGCGACGGCTTTTAATGCGCCGACGAACAGCGTACCCAGCAAACCAACGGCTTCAGCCGCAGGTTTTGACACCAGTGCCAGTAAAATCCCCAGTACCAAACCGATCAAAATTTGTTTAACCAGGCTCCCTTGCGCCAAACGCGAGAGTAGCCCCGATGAACGTTGCGTAGTCATGTCGTGATCCTTTCATTGTGTTGTTGCCTTACCTTTGTGCGTTCTGTTGACGCATCTTTCAGGATCTGGCAAATGTTTGCATGGCTGAGTATAAGGAAAGAACGGGGTTCTGGAAGCGAAATATCCTGGATTCCGCGTTGAGATCATATTTTATAACTTTAACTTAACATTATTTTGACATGATAAACAAAAAGCCCGACGCACGCAGTGTGCTGTCGGGCTTTTCAGCTAGCAGATGAAACTTACTGTATTTGCTGCTTTTTATCGTGCTGGTGGTTGACCCATGCGTTAACAATCAGCGTCACAAACAGAATGCCAAATACCACGCCTAACGAGATAGCGATCGGGATATGGTAGAAATCGACGATCAGCATCTTGATACCGATAAACACCAGGATCACCGACAGACCATACTTCAGCATCGAGAAGCGTTCCGCCGCGCCTGCCAGCAGGAAATACATGGCACGCAGACCGAGGATCGCAAACAGGTTAGAGGTCAGCACGATGAACGGGTCGGTAGTGACCGCAAAGATAGCCGGGATGCTGTCCACCGCAAAAATCACGTCGCTAAGCTCAACCAGGATCAGCACCAGCAGCAGCGGGGTGGCAAACAGCAGGCCGTTTTTGCGCACGAAGAAGTGCTCGCTCTCAATGGTATCGGTCATGCGTAAATGGCCGCGCAGCCAGCGTACTAACGGTCTGTCGCCAATACCGGAGGCATCTTCTTTCGCCAGCGCCATCTTCACGCCGGTAAACAGCAGGAACGCGCCGAACACGTACAACAGCCACTCAAACTGGGTGATAAGCCAGCTGCCCGCGAAGATCATGATCGTACGCAGCACAATCGCACCCAGCACGCCATACACCAGTACCCGACGCTGCAACGCAGGCGGCACGGAGAAGTAGCTGAAGAGCATCAACCAGACAAAGACGTTATCTACTGCCAGTGATTTTTCGATCAAATAGCCGGTAAGGAACGCCAGCGCCTGTGGGTCGGCAACGGCGCGCCCCTGGGTTTCCGCCAGGTACCACCAGAAGGCGGCGTTAAACAGTAACGACAGCGTTACCCAGACGATAGACCAGGCTGCAGCCTGCTTCATTGACATCGTATGCGCGCCACGACGCCCCTGCAACAGCAGGTCGATGGCCAGCATAATTACCACTACGACAGCGAAGCCAC
>NZ_CBDKZX010000141.1:0-5213 GCF_965301105.1 Kluyvera sp. | reverse complement strand
AGAAGTGATAAGAAAGCGAGTCTGACATCTCCTGATCGAGGAAGGCCAGCAGACGGTCGCGGGTGTTGATCAGGTCAACTTTCACGTCCATGCCACGGAAGATAGATGCGTATTCGCAGCCAATAACCCCGGCGCCGTAGATAATGACGTGGCGCGGTTCGTGGTGCAGACTCAGGATGGAATCGCTGTCGTAAATGCGCGGATGAGTGAAATCCACGTCGGCCGGACGATACGGGCGTGAACCGCAGGCGATCACGAATTTATCGGCGGTTAACGTTTCAACGGAGCCGTCCGGGCATTCCAGCGCGATGGTGTGTTCATCGACGAAACGGGCGTCTCCCTGCAGCATTTCACAGTGATTGCGCTCATAAAAACCCTGACGCATGCGAGTTTGCTGATTGATAACGCTATCGGCATGATTCAGGATGTCGGCAAAGGAAGAGCGGAGAAGTCGGCTGTGGTCGCTGTAGAGAGGGTTCTGGTTGAATTCGATAATACGGCTGACGGCATGGCGAAGAGCTTTGGACGGGATGGTACCCCAGTGGGTACAGCCGCCGCCGACATTATGATAACGCTCAATAACGGCGACACGGGCTCCTTGCTTCACCAGACCCATAGCAGCGCCTTCGCCGCCGGGGCCGGAACCAATTACTATTGCATCATAATCGTAGGAATGTGGCATGGTAGGGCTTACCTGTTCTTATACATAAAAGCAACAGAATCATAACATCATCGAAGATATAACCCAATTATCGTTGGGCTTTTTTCATACGAAATAGCATAAATAGCATGTAAACAATCATTAACAAAGCGACGTAAGTCGATTCGTTTTAATCTCTGGTATAGTGCCAGCATGTCATGTGGAAGGATTCAGTTATCGTGATGGGTGTTAGAGCGCAACAAAAAGAAAAAACCCGGCGGTCGCTGGTCGAAGCGGCATTCAGTCAACTGAGTGCTGAACGTAGTTTTGCCAGCTTGAGCCTGCGCGAAGTCGCGCGTGAGGCGGGAATTGCGCCAACCTCCTTTTATCGCCATTTCCGTGATGTGGACGAGCTGGGGCTGACCATGGTCGACGAAAGCGGCCTGATGCTGCGCCAGCTGATGCGCCAGGCACGCCAGCGTATCGCCAAAGGTGGCAGCGTGATCCGCACTTCCGTCTCAACCTTTATGGAATTTATTGGTAACAACCCGAACGCCTTCCGCCTGCTGCTGCGTGAACGTTCCGGGACGTCTGCCGCCTTCCGCGCCGCGGTGGCGCGTGAAATTCAGCACTTCATTGCGGAACTTGCTGACTATCTGGAAATCGAAAACCATATGCCTCGTGCGTTCACGGAAGCGCAGGCAGAGGCGATGGTGACAATCGTATTTAGCGCGGGAGCGGAGGCTCTGGATGTTAGCCTTGAGCAGCGCCGACAGCTGGAAGAGCGGCTGGTGCTGCAGTTACGGATGATCTCCAAAGGCGCATACTACTGGTATCGCCGTGAACAAGAGAAGACGACACATCAGTCCGAATAAGGTGGTAAACGAGCAATGAAACAGTCAGGTCAAGAAAAGGGTACGCTGCTGCTGGCGCTGTTAGCTGGCTTATCGATTAACGGCACGTTTGCAGCCCTGTTTAGCTCCATTGTACCTTTCTCCATTTTTCCCATTATCTCGCTGGTGCTGACGGTCTATTGCCTGCATCAGCGCTACCAGAACCGCACGATGCCGGTAGGGCTGCCTGTCCTGGCGGCTGGCTGCTTTATCCTTGGCGTGTTGCTGTATAGCACCGTGGTGCGTGCGGAGTACCCGGATATCGGTTCTAACTTCTTCCCGGCGGTACTGTCGGTAGCGATGGTCTTCTGGATTGGCGTGAAGTTGCGTAACCGCAGGCAGGAATCGTAATTATCGCCCAGGCCGGATGGCGCTACGCTTATCCGGCCTACCTTCAGTCTTACTTCTTCGTTAACAGCACGCCGCATTCCATATGATGGGTATACGGGAACTGGTCGAACAGCGCGAGGCGTGACACCTTGTGCGTCTGGCTCAACGTTTCCAGGTTCTGGCACAGCGTCTCCGGGTTACAGGAGATGTACAGAATGTTCGGATACGCCTGCACCATCTTCTCCGTTTCGCTATCCAGCCCGCTGCGCGGTGGGTCGACGAAAATCGTTTCGCATTGATAGCTTTTCAGATCAATGCCCTGCAAGCGGTTAAATTCCCGCACGCCGTTCATCGCCTGAGTGAACTCTTCCGCCGCCATGCGGATAATCTGCACGTTGTCGATCTGGTTGGCGGCAATGTTGTACTGCGCCGCCGCGACGGACGGCTTGGCGATTTCAGTGGCCAGCACCCGGTTGAAGTTACGCGCCAGCGCCAGCGAGAAATTGCCGTTGCCGCAGTACAGTTCCAGCAGGTCGCCCTGTGAATTGTTTGTGGCGTCCAGCGCCCACTCCAGCATCTGGATGTTCATGGCGGCGTTCGGCTGGGTAAAGCTGTTCTCAACCTGACGGTAGATCATCTCTTTGCCCGCCACCGGCAGGCGCTCATCGATATAATCTTGATCCAGCTCGATTTTGGTTTTCGTCGCGCGGCCAATCAGGTGCACATTCAGCCCCTGGGCACGTAGCGCATCGCGCAGCGCTTCGGCCTGCTCGCGCCATGCGTCATCGAGCTTTTTATGATACAGCAGTGAGACGACCGCCTGATTGCTCAGCGTGGTGAGGTAGTCAATCTGGAAAAGCTTATGACGAAGGACGTGGTTCTCGCGCACGCCGTCGAGCATCGCGGT
Organism: Kluyvera sp.; assembly: GCF_965301105.1. Taxonomy (NCBI): domain Bacteria; kingdom Pseudomonadati; phylum Pseudomonadota; class Gammaproteobacteria; order Enterobacterales; family Enterobacteriaceae; genus Kluyvera; species Kluyvera sp. The sequence continues at coordinate 2,443 of NZ_CBDKZX010000141.1, read as the reverse complement.
CATCAGCGTGTTGATCAGTTCGCTGGCGGCTGGGAAGGCGTCGACGCGGATGCGGCTTTTGGTCTGCTGGTCGAACATGATGTGGTACAGGTCATCGCCGTCGTGCCAGATGCGAAATTCGGCGCGCATGCGGTAGTGGCTGACCGGCGAGCGGAACACCTCCGGCGCGGGTGCGCTAAACGGCGCCATCATCGTTTGCAGGCGAGTCACTTTCTCGGCGAGCTGTGCGTCGTACTGTTCGGTTGGGAGGTGTTCGGGGGTCATGATGCATCCTGAATAATAAAAGTACGCGGGGATTGTAGGGCCTGCTCAGGGGATGTCCAGTATCGATGCAGGTGAAAATCGTAAATAGCAGTCTGGACATCTATATGTAACTAAATGTAGCATTCGCGTACCGGTCCTGTGAGTTAAAAGGGAATCCAGTGTAAATCTGGGGCTGACGCGCAGCGGTAAGGATGGTGAGAGACGAGCGCACGAAGTGCAGACACTGCGGCTTGCCGTGGGAAGTCATCGTTTCTCTATATAGCCTCCAAGCCCGAAGACCTGCCGGATGACGTCGCATGAGGTTTTATCGTCGCGAGCAACTGATAAAGCCTGCGGCATCCTTTTTCTGTTTCGGATGCTTTGAAAAATGATTAAAAAAGCTTCGCTGATGACGGCGTTATCCGTCACGGCTTTTTCCGGCTGGGCGCAGGACAGCAATTCAGACACGTTAGTGGTCACCGCTAATCGCTTCCAACAACCTGTGAATACTGTGCTGGCGCCGACCGACGTGGTCACGCGTGATGATATTCAGCGCTGGCAATCAAAAGACCTGAATGATGTGATGCGCCGACTTCCCGGCGTGGATATCTCGCAGACCGGCGGCATGGGTAACAGCAGCTCTCTTTATGTCCGTGGTACTGAGGGACGTCATGTTCTGGTGCTGATTGACGGCGTGCCGATGGCGCGTGCGGGCATTTCCAACGGTATTGATATCAGCCAAATCCCCGTTTCACTGGTGCAGCGCGTGGAATATATTCGCGGGCCGCGTTCAGCGGTGTATGGTTCCGGAGCCATCGGTGGTGTCGTCAATATCATTACTATGAGCGACAATGAACGCGCGCAGATTAACGCAGGCGTGGGGACCGATGGCTATCAAACCTACGACGGCGCGGTGAACAAACGCTTCGGCGACACGGTGGTGACCGCGGCGGGCGCTTACCAGACGACGAATGGCTTCAACGTTCAGCCAAACTCCCCTTACAGCGGCGACAGCGATCGCGACGGTTATCGTAATAAACTGTTCCTCGGCGGCGTGCAGCATAAGTTCGACGATAATTTCTCCGGCTTTTTCCGCGGTTATGGCTATACCGCCAACAGCGACTACGATCAGGGCTCATACGGCTATGCGGGTGGCAATGACGAAAGTCAGAGCTACAACCAATCCTGGGACACCGGCCTGCGCTACAACTCCGGTATCTACTCCTCTCAACTGATCGCCAACTACCAGCGTCTGAAGAATTACAACTACAGTAATGATCTCGGTCGCTATGCGGGTGACGCTACGCTGGATGATATGGAGCAGCGCTACATCCAGTGGGGTAATAACGTTGAAGTCGGGCACGGGGCGATTAGCGGCGGCGTGGACTGGAAGCAGGAGAAGCTGACGTCCAGCAGTACAACTCTCTCGGATACTTACAAACGTGATACCACCGGGCTGTACCTGACCGGGCAGCAGCAGATTGACGCGGTGACGCTGGAAGCGTCCGGACGTGAGGATCACGATGAGCAGTTCGGCTGGCACGGTACCTGGCAGACCGCCGCGGGCTGGGAGTTTGTCGATGGCTATCGCGCGACGCTCTCCTATGGCACGGGTTTCCTGGCGCCTTCGCTGGGCCAGCAGTTCGGTGCAACGCGCTTTGCTTCTTCTTATGGTCCCGGCATCGCCGCTAACCCAAACCTGAAACCGGAAGAGTCTAAGCAGTGGGAAACGGGTCTGGAGGGTTTAACCGGGCCGCTTGACTGGCGTCTCTCCGCCTACCATTACGAAATCCAGAACCTGATTGACTACAAGAACAATCAGTATATCAACGTGAAGTCGGCCACCATTAAAGGCGTGGAGTGGACGGGCAACATCACTACCGGCCCGGTGGATCACCACCTGACGCTGCAATATGTCGACCCGCGCGATGACCAGACGGATAAAGTACTCTACCGCCGCGCCAAGCAGCAGGTGAAGTATGAATTGACCGGGCAAGTCGCCGACCTTGGCTGGAACGTCATGTACCAGTACCTCGGGGAGCGTTACGACAACGACTATGACAATGGTCGGGATGTCAAAATGGGTGGGGTCAGCCTCTGGGATATCGGATTGTCGTATCCGGTCACCTCACACCTGACAGTTCGTGGTAAAATAGCCAACCTGTTCGATAAAGATTACGAGACAGTTTATGGCTACCAA
>NZ_CBDKZX010000140.1:0-5257 GCF_965301105.1 Kluyvera sp. | reverse complement strand
TAGTTCTTCGGCTTGGTCACCAGCAGGCCTTCAGCAGATTCACCCGCGATGTTAGACAGCGACACGTTCGCTACCCCTTCCGGCCCCATGAACTGGGTTTTCAGGCCCGCAGCACGCGCCTGACGCAGGATCTGCCCCATTTCCGGGTGATAGCCGCCGAAGTAAACGAAGTCGATATTCTCTTTCTTCAGACGCGCCACCAGGGTGGAGAAATCTTTCTCACCTGCGGTGATACCGTCAAAGAAGACCACGTTGGCGCCGCCTTTTTTCAGGCCGTCCTGCACTGCACGCGCCAGACCTTCGCCGTACTGCTGCTTGTCGTGCACGATAGCGATGCGCTGCGGCTTCACTTTATCGAGAATGTATTTCGCGGCGGTCGGGCCCTGGTCAGAGTCCAGACCGGTGGTGCGCAGAATCAGCTTATAGCCGCGCGCGGTCAGCTCCGGTGCCGTCGCCGCCGGGGTGATCATCAGAATGCCTTCGTCTTCATAGATGTCAGACGCAGGCTGAGTTGAAGAGGAGCACAGGTGACCGATAACGTACTTAATGCCGTCGTTGACCACTTTGTTCGCTACCGCCACCGCCTGTTTCGGGTCGCAGGCATCGTCATATTTTACGATTTCCAGCTTGTTGCCCTTGATGCCGCCTTTGGCGTTAATATCGGCCACCGCTTGCGCCGCACCGCTGAACTCCTGATCGCCATACTGCGCAACCGGACCAGACATCGCGCCAACGACAGCAACTTTAATATTTTCTGCTAATGCCATATTGCTGAATGCCAGTGCAATACATCCTGCCAGTAACGCTTTGCCCTTCATTTTCATCCTGAGGTTCCCCATTATTATGGTTATTGCAATTGTTGTGATGTTGTTGTTTAGCACATTATTCTTATATCAGACGCATGGTAAGTATAAGATATTAATATTAAGGGACGCTGCCTGTGCTTTTGCAGCATACTCTGCTAAAACATACCCCATTTTTATGGAATTGAAACGTTAATTTTGACGGATTTGTAACGCAAAAATGACAAAAAAAAGCCACTCATCGGAGTGGCTTAGGGGATCAGGGGGAGTCAATTCATTCACTGAGAGCCCGACGAATCACCTCCAGCGCCTGCTGGAACTGTTTCTCAGGAATCGTGAGGGGGTAAAGGAAGCGAATCACGTTGCCGTACACACCGCAGCTCAGCAGTAGCACCCCTTCGGCCAGCGCGCGTTCCTGTACCAATTTGGTGAATTCCGGCGACGGCTCGCGGGTTTGCGGGTCGACAAACTCCACCGCCACCATCGAGCCGACGCCGCGCACGTCGGCAATCGCCGGGCAGCTGTCGCGCAGGCTGTTGAGCACTTCAATCAGATGCTGGCCAAGATGATTGGCGCGGTTACACAGCGCTTCTTCTTCTATGACGTCCAGCACCGCATGCGCGGCGGCAATCGCCAGCGGGTTACCCGCGTAGGTACCGCCCAGACCGCCGGGGGCCGGGGCATCCATCACTTCAGCGCGGCCCACCACGCCGGAGAGCGGGAAGCCACCGGCCAGACTTTTCGCCATGGTCATCAGATCCGGCTTCACGCTGTGGTGCTCCATGGCAAATAGCTTGCCGGTACGGGCAAAGCCAGTCTGCACTTCATCCGCAATCAGCAGAATGCCGTGGGTGTCGCACAGCGTACGCAGCGCCTGCATAAACTCGGGCGGCGCAACGTTGAAACCGCCCTCGCCCTGTACCGGCTCGATAATAATCGCCGCCACCTGATCCGGGGCGATGTCGGCTTTAAAAATATGGGTCAGGCTTTTGAGCGCCATGTCGACAGTGACGCCATGCGCCGCATTCGGGTACGTGGCGTGGTAAACCGACCCCGGGAACGGGCCGAAGCCGATTTTGTAGGGTGCCACTTTGCCGGTTAGCGCCATGGTCATAAAAGTACGCCCATGGAAGCCACCGCCAAAGGTAATCAGCCCCGGACGTTTGGTGTAGGCGCGGGCAATCTTCACCGCGTTTTCAACCGCTTCGGCCCCGGTGCTGAAGAACGCCGTTTTGGCATTGCCGGCAATGGGCGCCACGGCATTGATACGTTCTGCTAATGATACATAGCTTTCATAGGGGACAATCTGGTAGGCGGTATGGGTAAAGGCCTGAAGCTGGTTTTCCACCGCCGCAATCACCTGCGGGTGGCGGTGACCGGTGTTGAGCACCGCGATCCCGGCGGCGAAATCAATATATTCATTGCCTTCAATATCCCACAGCGTGGCGTTCTCCGCGCGCTCCGCGTAGAAACCGCACATCACGCCGACGCCGCGCGGCGTCGCCTGTAAACGCCGATGATTCAGTGACTCGTTACTCACGGTAAACCCCCTGCCGTTAAAAGACGGAAAAATACATAGCGCTTATTTAGTCTTTGCCATCGACTTCATTCGCGCCAGCGATAAAAGGGAAATAAACAGAGGAAAGCGTGATGACGGTGGGATAAAAAAACAAAACCCCCGGGCAGGCATCCAGGGGTTATCAGGGTAACGCGTTAACTGTCGTTATCAGGCTTCAATCGCCGCACGCAGTTTTTTCATCGCGTTCTTTTCAAGCTGACGTACACGTTCGGCAGAAACGCCGTAACGGTCGGCCAGTTCTTGCAGCGTGGACTTGTTGTCTTCGTCCAGCCAGCGGGCGCGGATGATATCCTGGCTACGTTCGTCCAGGCCTTGCATCGCGTCGGTCAGCTTGTTGGCCGCCTGCTCTTCCCAGTTGTCGTCTTCGATGCCGTCGGCAAAGTTGGACGATTTATCCTGCAGATAGAGCACCGGAGCAACGGAGTGGCTTTCAGACTCGTCGTCCGAAGACATATCAAACGCCATGTCCTGCGCCGCCATACGCGACTCCATCTCACGCACGTCTTTGCTGGAGACGCCCAGCTCGCGGGCCACCATTTCGACTTCATCCTGATTGAACCAGCCCAGACGCTGCTTGGTTTTACGCAGGTTGAAGAACAGCTTACGCTGTGCTTTGGTGGTCGCCACTTTAACGATACGCCAGTTACGCAGTACGTATTCGTGGATTTCCGCTTTGATCCAGTGCACCGCAAAGGAGACCAGACGAACGCCCACTTCCGGGTTAAAACGGCGCACCGCTTTCATCAGGCCGATGTTACCTTCCTGAATCAGGTCCGCCTGCGGCAGGCCATAGCCCGAGTAGTTACGAGCAATATGAACAACAAAGCGCAGGTGAGACAGGATCAGCGTTTTAGCTGCTTCCAGATCGCCCTGGTAATGCAGCCGTTCAGCAAGCGCCTTTTCTTCATCAGCCGTCAACATCGGCCATGCGTTCGCAGCCCGGATATAAGATTCCAGGTTACCAACAGGGGCTAACGCTAAATTTTGCATTTCTTTGGTCATTCAAATCCTCTCAATTCACTTCATACTGGCGGAGGCTTGTCCCCGAAGGCAACAAACATGCCAGGCTCTATGAGCAACGAGAATATCATCCGCTCTTTTATCAGACAGTGAGTTTATCCACAAGTTCCGTGCAACGGTGTGAATAAATTACGCACAAAATGTGACACGCGATAGTTGCGAGGGCAGAAAGATGGGGTTGAAAACACATCCCCTGCGAACGGAAGTCGTCGCAGGGGAAGAGTATAACAGAACTTTTTTAGTCGGGGGTAAAGTGACGTAAATGTTGTACCGTGGCAAGCCAGGCTGCCACCCAACCAATCATCGAGCACAGCAGCAGCAGCAGCAGACACTCGTCAAACGACAGGCCGCTCAGTTCAAACTGGGTGCCGAAAACCCGCGCCACTTCGGTGACCGCCGATGACAAACGCATCACCAGAATCTCCGACAGAATCAGCGACAGAAACGCGCCGGCAAAGCCCAGCAGCGCTCCGCCGTACAGGAACGGCCGCAGGATAAAACCGTCGGTCGCGCCAATCAGCTTCTGCACGTTGATGGTATCGCGACGGGCAAAAATGCTCAGGCGCACGCTGTTACCGATGACGAGGAATACCGCCGCCACCATCAGCACGCCAATCATCGCCGCCACGCGTCCCACCAGCCCGGTAATCGAGGCCAGACGGGCAAACCAGCTGTCGTCCATCCGCACTTCGTTAACGCCCTGAATCTGGGATACCCGGTCACGCAGCGTGTTCAGCGCGTCGGTGGTCTGGAAGTCAATTTTCGGAATCACCACCGCCACGGCGGGCAACGGGTTCTCTTCCAGCATATCCAGCGCGCCGCCAAAGCCTGACCAGTTGCGGAATTCACCCAGCGCCTCATCGCGGGAAAGGTAGTTCACCTTATCCACGCCCTGCTCGGCCTGAAGTTGGCCCACCACCTTCGCGGCCGCATCGTCATCCAGCGTTTTTTCCAGATAGACGGTGATCTGCGGCGACGGGTAGTACTGTGACGCCGCCGTATTGACGTTCTTGTACACCATGTAGCAGACGCTCGGCAGCGTCAGGGAGATAGCAATCACCATCACCGTCAGGAAGGTGGCGAACGGTTTGCTTTTCAGGTCCTGTAACGCTCCCTGCCACGCATAGCGCACCTGTTCGTTGAACACGTTGGTTTTGCGTGAATTCGGCTTTGTCGCAGGCTTCGGCCGTTTCGGCGCGTTGCGGTTATCGCCGCCTTTACCGACGGATTGGCGAATCCTGTCCAGTCGCCCGCCAAACTGGCGAATCTGGTTGATGGCATCGCGCTTATTCATTCATCAGGCCTCCATGCAGATGGCCGTCGCTCAGCGTCAGCATGCGATAGGAACGACTGGAGATCAGCCCAATATCGTGCGTCGCCATCAGGACGGTCACCCCAACGCGGTTAAACTCTTCGAACAGTCGCAGAATGCCTTCCGACAGCGCATTATCCAGGTTACCGGTTGGTTCATCCGCCAGCAGTACCGCAGGCTTGTTCACCACCGCACGGGCAATACCGACACGTTGTTGTTCACCGCCGGAGAGCTGAATCGGGAAGTTCTTCGCCTTATCCAGCAGCCCCACTTTATCCAGCGCCGCCGACACGCGGCGGCGGATATCGTCCGCGCTCGCGCCAGCAATAATCAGAGGGATCGCCACATTATCGAAAACGGTGCGGTCCATCAGCAGATGGTGATCCTGGAAAATCATGCCGATCTGGCGACGCAGGAACGGCACCTCACGGTTCTTCAGGCGGCTGATATCATGGCCGCCGAAGAAGATTTTCCCGGCGCTTGGCCGTTCAATCCCACAGATAAGCTTCAGCAGGGTACTTTTACCCGCGCCGGAGTGGCCGG
>NZ_CBDKZX010000139.1:0-5275 GCF_965301105.1 Kluyvera sp. | reverse complement strand
ACGACACTACAGGACATCTTAGATATGAACATGAAAAAACTGGCTACCCTGGTTTCCGCGGTTGCGCTGAGCGCCACCGTCAGTGCGAACGCGATGGCGAAAGATACCATTGCACTGGTTATCTCTACCCTGAATAACCCGTTCTTTGTCTCCCTGAAGGACGGCGCGCAGAAAGAAGCGGACAAACTGGGCTATAACCTGGTGGTTCTGGACTCACAGAACAACCCGGCGAAAGAGCTGGCTAACGTTCAGGATTTAACGGTTCGTGGCACCAAAATTCTGCTGATCAACCCGACGGACTCCGACGCGGTGGGTAACGCCATCAAGATGGCAAACCAGGCTAAAATCCCGGTGATTACCCTCGACCGCGTGGCCTCTAAAGGTGAGGTTGTGAGCCATATCGCGTCTGATAACGTGCTGGGCGGTAAAATCGCCGGTGACTATATTGCGAAGAAAGCCGGTGAAGGCGCTAAAGTCATCGAACTGCAGGGTATCGCCGGGACTTCTGCCGCGCGCGAGCGTGGTGAAGGCTTCCAGCAGGCTGTCGCGGCACATAAATTCAACGTGCTGGCAAGCCAGCCTGCCGACTTTGACCGTACTAAAGGTCTGAACGTGATGCAGAACCTGCTGACCGCGCATCCGGACGTGAAGGCTGTCTTCGCTCAGAACGACGAAATGGCGCTGGGCGCGCTGCGTGCGCTGCAAACCGCCGGTAAATCCGACGTCATGGTCGTAGGCTTCGACGGTACGCCGGATGGCGAAAAAGCGGTAAATGACGGCAAACTGGCGGCGACTATTGCCCAGTTGCCGGATCAGATCGGTGCAAAAGGCGTGGAAACCGCCGACAAAGTGCTGAAAGGCGAAAAGGTACAGGCAAAATATCCTGTTGACCTGAAGCTGGTAATTAAGCAGTAATAACGCGAATGCGATTCAGGCTCTTGCAGCCTGAGGGACAATATCTATAAAGAAAAGTAGGGCACGCGCCACCGGTACGCCGGTGGCGCATCTTACCGGACACTCTGAAAATGAAAACCGCAGGCAAACTCGTCGTCCTTGGCAGCATCAATGCCGATCACATTCTCAATCTTGAATCTTTCCCGACGCCAGGCGAAACCGTCACCGGTAGCCATTATCAGGTCGCATTTGGCGGCAAAGGCGCGAACCAGGCGGTTGCTGCCGGGCGCAGCGGCGCGGATATCGCGTTTATTGCCTGCACCGGCGATGACGATATCGGTGAGCGTATCCGTAAACAGTTGCAGGTTGACCGCATTGATATCGCGCCCGTGAGCGCGGTAGCCGGTGAGTCGACCGGCGTAGCGCTGATCTTCGTGAACGGCGAAGGCGAGAATGTGATTGGCATTCACGCGGGCGCTAACGCCGCACTATCTACTGGGCTGGTCGAGGCACAGCGTGAACGCATTGCCGAGGCAGATGCGCTGCTGATGCAGCTTGAATCCCCGCTGGATAGCGTATTGCTGGCGGCTCAGATTGCCCATCAGAATCAAACCACTGTGGTATTGAACCCGGCCCCCGCTCGCGAGCTGCCGGATATACTGCTGTCGCTGGTGGATATCATTACCCCAAATGAGACCGAGGCTGAGAAGCTGACCGGTGTTCGGGTGGAAAACGATGACGACGCCGCGAAAGCCGCACAGGTACTGCACGCGAAAGGCATCGACACGGTGATTATTACTCTTGGCAGCCGTGGCGTATGGGCCAGCGTTAAGGGCGAAGGGCGTCGCGTACCGGGCTTTAAAGTGCAGGCTATCGACACCATCGCCGCGGGCGATACCTTTAACGGCGCGCTGATGACTGCGTTGCTGGAGAATACGCCGTTGGCCGACGCGCTGCGCTTTGCGCACGCCGCCGCCGCTATTGCCGTGACACGCAAAGGCGCGCAGCCCTCTGTGCCCTGGCGTGAAGAGATCGACGAATTTTTACGTCAGCAGGGGTAATGCTTGGCCACGATGAAGGATGTTGCTCGCCTGGCGGGCGTTTCCACCTCCACGGTATCTCATGTCATCAACAAAGACCGGTTTGTCAGCGATGCAATAACCGAGAAGGTTGATGCGGCCATCAAAGCGCTGAACTACGCCCCGTCAGCGCTGGCGCGTAGTCTCAAGCTGAATCAGACTCACACCATCGGTATGCTGATTACCGCCAGTACCAACCCCTTTTATTCAGAGCTGGTGCGCGGCGTGGAGCGCAGCTGTTTCGAGCGTGGTTACAGTCTGGTGCTATGCAATACCGAAGGCGACGAACAGCGGATGAACCGCAACCTGGAAACGCTGATGCAGAAGCGTGTCGACGGGCTGCTGCTGCTGTGCACCGAAACGCACCAGCCGTCGCTGGAAATTATGCAGCGCTATCCGTCTATTCCCTCCGTTATGATGGACTGGGCGCCATTCGACGGCGACAGCGACCTGATTCAGGATAACTCGCTGTTGGGCGGCGATATGGCGACTCGCTATTTGATCGAGCGTGGCTATACGCGCATTGCCTGTATTTCCGGTCCGCTGGATAAAACCCCGGCGCGGCTGCGTCTCGAGGGCTATCGGGAAGCCATGCATAATGCGCAGTTGCCGATCCCGGACGGCTATGAAATTACCAGCAACTTTGAGTTTGGCGGCGGATTAGATGCCATGCAGAAACTGCTGGCGCATCCTGAACGTCCGGATGCCGTTTTCGTTGGTAACGATGCGATGGCGGTAGGGGTTTATCAGGCGTTGTATCAGGCCGGGCTACGTATTCCGCAGGATATGGCGGTGATTGGCTATGATGATATCGAACTGGCGCGCTATATGACGCCGCCGCTCACGACCATTCACCAACCAAAAGATGAACTGGGCGAGCTGGCGATTGATGTGTTGATTCACCGTATTGCGCAGCCCGGGCAAAAACAGCAGCGTATGCAGCTGACGCCCGAGCTGGTGGTGCGTGGGTCCGTCTGAGGTTAGTGTTTTTCTTTTATCAGGTTGCGGCCATCTTTCGGCCGCAGCAGCATAAACATCAGCGCTGACACTGCCGTTATCACCCCCATGGTGATAAAGGTGTAGTGGAACTGCTCAATCGTCGAGCCGACAATACTTTGATACGAGCGCAGTACCGCGGCGCTGATCGCCACCCCAAGGCTAATCGACAATTGCTGTGTAACGGCCAGCAGGCTGTTGCCGCCGCTGGCGTTATCGTCGGAGAGATCGGCAAGCGTAATGGTGTTCATCGAAGTGAACTGCGTCGACATGGCCATCCCCAACACGAACAGCGGCAGAATCAGCATCCACACCGGCATTGACGGCGATTGTAATGAGAACTGCGCGATCATTAAGCCGATAAACAGCGTGACGCCGACCAGCGTTTTCCGATAGCCCAACCGGCGTAGCACCTGGGTGACGGTTGATTTTGCCACGATAGAGCCGATTGCCGTGGGCGCCATCATGATGCCCGCAATCAGCGCCGGATAGCCAAAGCCAACCTGCAGCATTAGCGGCATCAGGAACGGCACGCAGCCGGTGCCCAGGCGTGTCGCCAGGTTACCGGCAATACCGACTGAGAATGTCCGCGTTCTGAATAAGCCCAGAGAGATCAGCGGTGTTGGATGCTTGCGCGCGTGGCGGATATAGGCCAGCAGCAAAATAATACTGAACAGTACTACCATCAGAGCGACCCAGCCCGACACAATCTGCTCGCCGAGCAGTTCCATGCCGATGGAGAACAGTACCAGGCTTAACCCAAACAGCAGGAATCCTGAGAGATCGAAGCGTCGCCGCGGCGTCGTGAAGTTGGGCATGTATTTTCGTGCGTACAGCATGCCAATAACGCCGATCGGTATGTTGATGAGGAAAATCCAGTGCCAGGTAGCCCAGGTGACAAAAACGCCACCCAGCACCGGGCCCAGAATAGGTCCTATCAGCCCCGGCATGGTGACAAAATTAAGCACCGGTAGCAGTTCGCTACGCGGGTAGGCGCGCAGCAGCGCCAGGCGGGCGACGGGCATCATCATGGCGCCGCCAATCCCCTGAATAATACGGAAGATCACCAGTTCGCCGAGCGAAGTCGAAAGCGCGCACGCCAATGACCCAAGGGTAAACAGGCTGACCGCCAGCATAAAGATGCGTCGGGTGCCGAAGCGGTCAGCAAGCCAGCCGCTTACCGGGATCAGCATGGCCACCGTAAGGGTGTAGCTGATAATGGCCGATTGCATCGCCAGCGGCGACCGGTTGAGGCTGTGCGCGATAGCGGGCAGCGCTGTATTCAGAATGGTGGCGTCTAGCGCCTGCATAAAGAAGGCCATCGCGGCTATCCACGGTAGCCCGGCCATACTCCGCGCTTTCTTCTCAGTCATTCGCTGTCCTTTATACTGCGGCCAGAATATGTGGCGCGTTTAATAAAGCCTGGCAGGCCTGGTATGCCCGTGGGCCATCGCCTTCTTGTATCGCATCAACAATGGCCTGGTGGCTCGCCAGTTCAATCACCTCATCTTCGGTAATCGAGGTGAAATAAATGTGGTACACCGAGTGGAACAGTTTGGCGAATGATGTCAGAAACGGGTTAGCACTCATTTCATAGATGTGTTCATGCCAGGAGGTGTCGATATCGATCCAACGCTCGCGGTCGAATGTTTTCTCCAGCGTCGCCATCTCTTCCATTAAGGTATTGAGCTGGGCTTTCTGCTCGGCGGTACCGAGCGTGGCGGCCAGCATGCAGGCCTGCGGTTCCAGACTGCGACGCAACACCAGGAAGTGTTTCATGACGGCCTGGAAGTTATCTGTCGTTAGCCACCAGGAGATCAGCTCGGTATCGAGGAAGTTCCAGTGGGCCTGAGGCATCACACGGGTACCAATACGCGGGCGAGGAAGCAGCATCCCTTTCGCTGACAGCGTTTTTACCGCTTCGCGAACGGCGGTTCGGCTCACGCCGAAGATTTCACCCAGCTCCATCTCGCCGGGGAGGATGCTTTCCGGGGGATACTCACCGGTTAATATCTTCTGGGCTATTTTCTCAGCCAGTACCCAGGAGATGTTCTTTTGAGCGGCTAGTTGCTGTGCGCTTAGAGACATAAATGCCATTCCTATTATTTATCTTTCTTTAGTATGCCATTTGACGTGCTGAATCGGTGTTAAAAACAGCAGTTTGGGCATTTTACGGCGTATTCATAAGCAATTTGATGAAAAAAATAGCGAGCGATAAAATAATTCAAATTTCCCCTTGTCAGGCAGAATAAACTCCCTATAATGCGCTCCCACTGACACGGAACAACGGCAAACAAGCCGCCGGG